>CAYVQV010000081.1:0-4004 GCA_964454035.1 uncultured Candidatus Nitrosopelagicus sp.
AGTGAATTATTTAACCAATTAATTAATGGTGGAGTAAAACCTCTTTTTTTTCGGTTTAAAACATTCTTTGGAATTTCATCTTTCATTGCCATTTTTAAAATATATTTCATTGAACCATTCTTTATTTTTAATGAAAATGGAATGTTTGCAGCAAATTCGGCCATTTTATGATCTAATAATGGTTCTCGTACTTCCAATGAAACAGCCATACTGGTTTTATCTGTGTATTCTAGTATATTATTTGGTAGATAACTCATAGTTTCAACAAAAAAAACTTTTTCAAAGAATGATGTTGGATTACATTTTTTTGATTCTAAAAATAATTTATCAATGAATCGTCTTGAAGGGAGTGAATTAAAATTTAGTAATTTTTCCTTTTCATCATCATTAAAATATGAAACTAGAGAAAAGTATTGATCTTCAGGATTTTCTTTCCATGCTTCAAAAAAAGTTTTACCTTTCACAACAGTTTCACTTGTTTTATCTGGAATTTTATTAAATACACCTCCAAATTTTTTTACAAATGATTTTGGAAATTTTTCATATTCCTGAAAAATTTTTAATGCCTTATATTTTGGATATCCTCCAAACATTTCATCTCCTCCAACACCAGATAGAACAACCTTTGATGATTTGCTAGCAAAATCTGAAATTATGTAATTTAATGTAGTGGTAGGATTACCAAATGGTTCATCAAGATACCAGGAAACTTTGTCAAGTAATTTGAAAGAATCATTTGAATTTACTATTATTTCATTATGGTTTGTACCTAAAATATCAGCCATCTCTCTTGATTCTTTTATTTCATCGTATGAATTATCAGCTGAATCTTCAAAACCAACAGTATACGAATTTAATTCATAGTTTGATTTTTTTGCAGCTAGTGTAGCCACTATTGATGAATCTATTCCACTACTAAGTAAAATTCCTACAGGTACATCACTAACCATTCGTAATTCAACAGATTTTTCTAATAATTCATGTAATTTTTTTGCATAATCTTGTTCATTTAGATTATTTTTCTGAAATTTAATATTCCAATATGTTTTTGTAAAAAAACTTCCATCTTGATTGAAAACCAAAATTTCTGAAGGTCCAAGTTTTTTTATTTCATTAAATACTGTTTCAGGTGCAGGAATATACAGATATGTTAGATAATCACTTATTGCGTTATGATTAATTGTTGGTTTAATTTCATCATATTCTAATAATACTTTTAATTCAGATGCAAAAAGAAGTTTATTATTTTGTATATGATAGTAAAGTGGTTTTACACCAAATCTATCTCTTGCTAGTATTGTTCTATTTTTTTTCTCATCCCAAATAGCTATTGCAAACATACCTTGAAGATGGTTTACAAAATCTAGATCATATTCTTCATATGCGTGAACAATTGTTTCTGTATCACTATTAGTTCTGAATTTATGCCCTTTTGTTTTTAAATCATCTTGTAGTTCTTGATAATTATAAATTTCCCCATTGAACACTGTCCAAATTTTTTCATCTTCATTTGAGATTGGTTGATTTCCACCTTCAACATCTATTATACTTAGTCTTCTAATTGCAAGACCTACATTTTTGTTTTCATAAAAACCATCTGAATCTGGACCTCTGTGTTCTAACAAATTACACATATCATGCAATAATACACGATCATGAAAATTAATTAATCCAGTTATTCCACACAAAATCTACACTTTTTCTGGTAATTTTGAGATCATTGATTTTTGAGCTGCAATTGTTGCACGTGATGAATATAATGCCAACAAAAATTCATCTTCCATTCTATTTCCAATTTTTATATTTTCTATCAAAGATTTAAACTCATTTTTGTGTCCTTTATCTTGGCTTAACATATTTTTTTTAGTTTCATCCTTTATATTGCTAATTAATTTTAAATTTTTAAAATTATCTAATATTACACTTTTATCGTCTGCAAAGAATTCTGCACGTTCTTTTGAGAGTTTTTTATTACCTTTAGAAGTATAAATTATACTACCAGTTGATCCATCTTCAAAAGTTAGATTAATTGCAAAATTATCTACTGTGTCTTGAGATTTTTGTCCGGTAATTGAACTAGTAAAAACTTGAATTGGTTTTGAACCAATTACATATGTTAAATAATCAATGAAATGGCATGCCTCACTAATTATTCTTCCACCACCTTCTTTTTTATCATAAACCCAGTGATCATGAGGAATATTTTCTGCATTTATTCTATAATGTGCAATCATTGGTGAAACACGATTTTTGAAAAATGTCTTTATTTCTTCTGTAAATGGTGCGTATCTCCTGTTAAATCCTACCATTAGAATTTTATCAGATTTTTTCCATGCTTCTTCAATTTTATCAAGATCTTCAAAATTAAGTGCTAATGGTTTTTCTACAAACACGTTCTTATTTTTTAAAAGAGATTCTTCAACAATTTTTGCATGTAGACTATTTCTAGTCATATTAATTATCAAATCAGTTGATTTATTCTCAAGTATATCATGATAATCAGAATAAAGATTGTTAATATTATATTTCTCAGAAAGTGATTTAGAATTTAATCCACTTGCAGTAGAAATTGAATCGAGAGTAATATCTTTTATTTCTCCTAATATTGGAAGTGCAGTTGATGTTGCATAAATTCCTCCTCCAATTAAACCACAATTTATTTTATTTGGATTAGGTTCCATTTTTTTCATTGATATTATTTTTGAATTAACATTACTTTGATTTTCATCATATTTTATTACAGAACCAATTCTGAGTTTTGTAGAATTATCAAGATCTGAATAACTTTGAATTGCAGAATCAATAGAAAACATCTCAGTAATGATTTTAGACGGAGTTAATTTTTTTTCTTTCATTAATTGTAAAGCCGTATGCATATTTCTTGAAATAGTCCATCTAACAAATCCTACTGGATAATCATGACCATGTTCCTCATAATTGCGATCATATCTACCAGGTCCGTATGAACTAGGAATTTGAACAGATAATTCTTTTTTATAGAAATCCTCTCTTGGTATATCTAATTTTATATCACCAATAATTGATATTACAGCCTTTTTTCTAGTAATTTTTCCAGCTAATTCTATTGAATCATTGGAATCTCCTGCGGCAGTAATTATAACAGAATCTGCACCTATGTGATTTGTTAGTTCTAAGATTGTTGTTAAATTATTTTCTGATCTTGTGTATGCATGATCAGCTCCTAATTCTAAAGCTAAGTTTACTTTACGTTCATCCAAATCGATTCCTATTACTTTACATCCTGCAGCTTTTGCAATTTGTACTGTAAGTAAACCTATTAGACCCAAACCTATCACAACAACAGAATGTCCTAATTCAGGATTTGCACATCTAAATCCATTTAAAGCAATAGATGCAATTGTAGAAAAAGATGCATCCTTCAAATCTACTCCATCAGGAATTTTTGCCACTAGATTTTTAGGTATTGATATTTTGTCAGCATGCCATGCATATTCTGCACCAGCACATGCAACTCTATCACCTATTTTAAAATTAGTTAATTCATCAGATATTTGTTCTATAACTCCAGCAGAACTATAACCAAGAGGGAGATATTGTTCTAATCTTCTTTGAGCTTGTTGATATGCAATTAACAATCCATCTTTTTTTGCTTTTTCTATGAATGCTTTAAATAAATCTGGTCTATTCCGTGCTTTTCCAATAACATTTTTTTTTGCAAAATTAACAATATTTTTTTCTGTTCCAATACTGATTACAGAAAAAATATTTTTTACAATTAATCCACCAGTACGTAATGAAGGTTCTGGAACTTCAATTACTTTTGTTTCACCATTTGATACGTCTAAAACTATTTGTTTCATTTTTTATCCATAATTTGTAAAGAAGTTGATAACGCATCTAGTGCTTCTGATGTCATGTATAAATCAGGATGATTAGTACTAGATTCAACACTTCCTAGATATGCACTATATCCAGTAGGTCTAGAAATTAATTTACTTGGAATTAGATGGCTAGATATCTTT
>CAYVQV010000082.1:0-4002 GCA_964454035.1 uncultured Candidatus Nitrosopelagicus sp.
TTTGCTTTATCTTTTGGAACTGTACCACCACAGTTTACACATTGAATAGTTCCCGATGAACCTTTTCCACCTTTTCTTCTACCTCTACTAGCTCGTTTTAATGGCATGAATCTTATCTAGATATTCTATATATAAATGCGATATTAAAAATTTAAAGAATTCATGGTCTAATAGGTAATAATAGATATGAATGGATTATGTCACAATTGCTTTAGATCAAACATAGAAGTCTTTCTAGTGTCAGGAAAAATACTCTGTAAAGATTGCATGAATGAAAACCAAAATGCTAAATCAACATAGATTTTTTATAGATTATGAGAATTGGAATAATAGCACACTGCACAATTGATACTATAGTACTGGATGATCAACAATATGATGTTGCTGGAGGACCTGCGTGTTATTGTGCATTTACTGCAAAAAATTTAAAATTTGATGTGGAGCTTTATACAAAATATGGCAATGATTTTCCTCTTCAAGAACAATTAAATAATTTCAAGAATCCAAAATCTAATTTATTATCAGAGGAGAAAACAACAAAATTCAAAATTCAGTTGGATGGTTCTGACAGAAAATTATTTTTAAAAGAAAAATGTGCCACAATAGATTTTGTTGATAGTAAAACAGATGGTCTTATAATCAGTCCAGTCTTTGATGAAATCCCACCTGATGTTTTTTCTAAAATAAAAAACAATTCTAATTTTATAATATTAGATCCACAGGGATTTTTAAGAAAAAAAACAGATGAAAATGAGATTTTTCTGGAACATAATGATATTGATTTATCAAAAATATCTGCAATTAAGACAAATTCTGATGAGATAAAAATACTTACTGGATTAGATGGTGATGATGCTATGAAATTTTTACAGCGTAAAGGAATAGAGAATGTAATTTTAACAGATAAACAAAAAATATCACTTCTTGTAAAAGATAAGATTTATTCTATAAATTTACCAAATCTTACTTTACATGATACAACTGGTATTGGTGATATTTTCTGTTCAACATTCTGTTGTACAATGCTAAAAGAGAAAGATTTTCTTTGGGCATTATGTTTTGCTGGTGGTGCAGCACAAGCAGCATTAGAAAATAAAAAAATTGGTTTAGAAAAAATACCACAAAAGGGATTAATTGAAAATAATGGTGCATATTTTTACAATATGATAAAATTCAGAACATTAAGTTGATTATCATATCAAAACTTGGCACTTTTATACATATTTGAATTCAGATTTTCTTTGATAATACAGATCTAAAATATATTGTACGTTGAAAAATGATACATCTATGAATGTTGGAATTACTGGCACTGGATTAACTCCTTCATCCTTGAATAATCTTAAAAATATTTTAGATGATTCAGAAATAGATAATTTTCATATAGGGACCAAATCAAAAACAAAAAAACCTGATTGTATAATCGTATTAGGTGGTGACAGAGGGGTTAGAAATTATTTTCATAGAACTTTTGATTCAACCCTACCAGTTTTAGGAATCAATGAATCTGAATCCAATGGTTTTTTAGCTCAAATTGATCTAAAAGAGTTTTCATCGTATGTAAAAAAATTAAAAAAAAATAATTACAAAATTGAGGAAGTAACTAGACTGGGTGTAAAAATTGATGGAAAAAATGTCTATCCTGTATTAAATGACGTTGCAGTATTTTCATCTAGAAGTGCAATGTTGATGGAACATACATTACGTGTTAATGGTGATGAAGTTTGGCATGATAGTAGCGATGGAATTATTGTTTCTACACCAATTGGTTCATCAGCATATTCAATGTCAGCTGGTGGACCTGTCATCTTTCAAGATTCTGCAGTATTTGGAATAATATCTGTAAATTCACTGGATGCAATTAGAAGACCACTAATTGTTTCAAATGATAGCGTAATTGAAATTGATGAAATATCTGCACGTTTACATTGTGAAGTTGTTTTAGATGGAATAGATAGATACAAAGTTAACAAAAAAGTTGAGGCAACAAAATTTATACCTCCTGCAAAAATTATCAGATTGAAAAAAGATTCTACTGCAATATCAGCATTGGCAAAAAAAGTTCAATTAGCTGAAGATTTACTTAACATGCCACCAAGTTCAAAATTATTATTAAAAATTTTAGAGTATGAAGGTTCAATGACACAAAAAGAAATAACAAGTAAAACTATGCTTCCAGATAGAACTGTAAGGCTTGCAATGAGTCATTTGTTAGAAAAAGGTTATGTAAAAAGAAAAGTTTCAATTAGAGATTCTAGGCAAAAAATCTATGAGATAACAAAACTTGAATAATTAAAAAAATTAACTAATGATCTATCTTTTATACAAATTTTGTTAGTATTGTCTACCTGGATTGTGTGTGATTTTACAAGCCTTCTGCAGTAGAACACATCAATCCAAGGTAAATTAGGTTAAATAGTAAAATTGTAAGTACAAAAAATGAATCTAAGATGTACTTCATGTGCAAAATATTGCTGTGATGGCAAGAGATGTTCATGTGCATGCCATAAAAAATCATTTAGCCGTTCAAATCAATATATGGCTAATATTATGGATAATCTAGTAAAACAGAAAATCATACCAATGAAAAAATTGAATGTTGGTTGGCAAACTAATTTTCTTGGCTCTATGATGCGTGTAGAATAAGTAAATTATCATCGAATATTTGTTTAGTATTAAGAAAATCTCTTAAAGCAATGTAATGATTATTACTTTATTGGCAAATTCAAAATTTATTCTATTAGGCATTATTTCTGCAGTCGCAGCCGGAATTTTAGCTGCAATTTTTCTACTTTTTCCTACAAGTGTGACATCTGGTGAATATGGAATAATGGTTGATCCTACAAAAGAAAAACAGAGTCTTTTCATTATAGCACGTGTCTCAATTGAAAATACTGGATCTCTTCCACTAACCAATGTTAGAATTAATTTTGGTGATGGGCAGATATTACCACTTGGAACACTAAAACCAGGTCAAGATATCATAGTATCACCTCCAGATGGTAATTCTCTGCAATATGTTATTGTGACTGCAGATGGAGATATCTATGTAAGCAAAGCATATCGTGAACCTATACCTATGCCTGGAATGATGGGTTCATAATAGAAAGGAATGTGAAATTAATATGAAATTTTTAACTTCAGGAAAAGTCAAAGATGTTTTTGAAATTGATGATGAAAATATATTATTCAAATTTAGTAATCGTGTATCTGCATACGATGTAAAATTCAATGATGAAATTCCAAAGAAAGGTCAAGTACTATGTAAATTTGCAGAATTTTGGTTTAATGAATTGGATGTACCAAATCACTTTGTAGAGACAAAATCAGATACCGAAATAATTGTAAAAAAAATGCAAATGTTACCAATTGAATGTGTTGTTAGAGGATATTTTTATGGCAGTATGGTTACTAGATGGAAAAATGGAGAGATATCTCTATCTGATGGAGCATCAACTGAATTAGCAGCAAAATTACCAATCCCTATTTTTGATCCTACAACAAAATCTATACGTGATGTTCCAATAAATCGTACTCAGGCGATAGCACAAAATCTTGTTACAGCAGATGAATTTGATTGGTTGTCACAGAAATCTATTGAAATTTATAATAAAATGGCCGGTATTGCAGATAATGCAGGTTTTATTCTTGCTGATTTAAAACTAGAATTCGGAAAATTAGGCGATAAAATCACTTTAGGTGATTCAATTGGTCCAGATGAGTATAGACTTTGGCGTAAAGATTTGTATCAAGTTGGAAAAATACAGGAAGCATATGATAAACAGCTATTACGTGACTGGCTAACTGTAAATGGATATCAAAAACAATTTGATGAAGCACGACAAGATGGTAAAGAGCCAACTGCACCATCAATCCCACCTGAAATTATAGATAAAATGACTCAGCGTTATGTCACTGCATATGAACGGACTACTGGTAAAACCCTTTAACTCGATTTTCCATTTGTATTAAATTCTAATATTCACATTTTAGATGATATTC
>CAYVQV010000083.1:0-3911 GCA_964454035.1 uncultured Candidatus Nitrosopelagicus sp.
TTGTAATAGCAGAAATTGGAGTTAATTGGGATGGAAATTTTGAAACTGCTAAAAATATGATGAAAAATGCCAAGAGTTCAAGATGTGATGCTGTAAAATTTCAATCATTTGATGAAGAGATAATTAAAAATCATCCACAAAAATCTCGTTTGATTAAATCATCAATATCAAAAAATAATATAGAAACTATTAATCAATTAGCAAAAGAAATTGGAATTGAATGGTTTTGTACACCTATGACAGTAGAAGCAGTATCACTGCTTGATCCTTATGTTAAAAGATTTAAAATTAGAGAATTAGATGGTAAAAAATTATTAGAAAATGATACAACAGAACTTTTTGAAAGTATTTTAAAAACTGATAAACCAATAATGATTAGTAGTAAAGAAAATCCTAAACATAGTAAATTTTACAACCATCCACAAATACAATGGTTATACTGCGTGCCAAAATATCCTTGTAGCATTGATGACATTAATTTTGATGAAATTTCGAATTTTGATGGATTTTCAAATCATTGTCCTGAAACAATTGCTCCTATAACTGCGGTTAATTCAGGTGCACAGTTAATTGAAATACATATTACAGATGATAAATCAAAAGATTATTTCGATAATAATGTAAGTTTTGACTATACAGAACTTGATGAAATAATGAAAGTTGTTCATTGTGCAGAAGGATCAAAATAATTAGAAAGTTATTTTTACGTCAAATATTACTTTTTTTCATGAAACCAATTTGTTTAATTGCTGCAAGAGGTGGATCCAAAGGAGTTCCAAAAAAAAATATTAGAAAATTAGCAGGTAAACCACTTATTGCACACACTATAGAAAAAGCACTGGATTCAAATATTTTCAGCTCTGTTATTGTTTCTACTGAAAATAATGAAATCGCAAAAATATCAAAGAAATATGGTGCTGAAGTTCCTTTTGTACGTCCAAAAAAACTGGCAACTGATTCTGCTTCAACAGATGACGTTATCATTCATGCTATAAAGAAATTATATTCAATTGGGTACAAGTTCGAAATTATGGTTAGCCGTGATTGCACGGTTCCTTTTATAAAAAATAGTGATATTAGAGGTTCAATAAAATTACTGATCAAGGAAAACTGTGACCTTGTATGTGGAGTTTATAGGCAACACCATAATCCATATTTCAATTTAATGGAGCCCAATTCAAAGGGACTATTACAATTTAGTAAGAAAAAACGAACAGAGTTTACAAACAGGCAAAATATACCAACTGTTTATCAGGTTAATGGTTTATTTTCATTCTACACAAAAAAATTACTAAAATATAAAAAACTGTATATGCCAAAAATTCTTCCCTATGAAATTCCATTAGAAACAGGTCTAATGATTGACACTGAATTTGAATTTAAAATAGCTGAAATGATTAGTAAAAAATTAATTAAAATCTAGTAAAGAAAAAAATTCTACCAAGCTGACCAGCCACCATCAATTACAAGATTAGAACCGGTCATGTAAGATGAAGCATTAGAACATAAAAATAAAATTGCACCATCATAATCTTCTTTGTTTGCCATTCTACCAATCATAGTTTTTTGTGAATATTTTTGAATGAAATTTTTGTTTTGAAGTTTATTATCACGTACACCACCAAGTGTTAATGTATTTACTCTGATACCTTTCCTATTCCAATATGCAGCAAGATAACGAGTGAAATTTACCATTCCACCTTTTGTAAGTGCATAAAATGATGGAGTGTTTAATTTACTATTTCCATAAATTCTTTGATCAGAACCTTGTATACCATATATTGATGAGACATTTAGCATAACACCCTTAGATTGTTTCTTCATTACTTTTCCAACTTCCTGGCAACAAAGAAATAATCCTATCATATTTTTTTGCATAGATTCTTCCCAAAGATCTAATGGATATTTTTCAAATGAAGTGTCTATTCTTGGATCATCTCTAGGCAGAAAATGTGCATTATTTATTAAAACATCAATTCTACCATATTTTTTTAGTGTATTTTTAACCATTTTTCTTACTTGATCCTGGTTTGAGATATCTGTAGTTGATAACATTGGCTTTGTATGAAATTTTTTAACTAATGATTTTTCTAATTTTGAATTTTTTTGTTCATCAATATCTACCAAAACAACATTAGCACCTACATTACTGAGAACTTCTGCAAATCTTGAACCTAATCTTCCAGCAGAACCTGTAAGAATAACTGTTTTATTTTTTAGATCAAATAGATTTGTACTCGAGTTCATTCTTTCATTTCATAATAATGGGTTTTTTAAGTTTTGAGGATTTTTTTGCATTAAGTACTATCTGTAACGAATGAATGCTATTACTTACGCTGTTAATTGTCATTTTTTTTGTTCTAACACAATTTAGAAAATGACGTATTTCTTCAACATACATATCATTATAATCATATTTTTTTAATTTTAACTCTTTAGACCATTTTTTCTTTTTACATGAATATATTTTAATTTCATTTGTAATCAGATTACAAAAAATTATACCATTATTTCCAATTATTTTACAATAACGTGATGAAGGTTTCTCGAAAAAATTTAGATAAATATTAGCTATGATTTTATTTTTAAATTGTATTAGCATTAATGAAAAATCATCAGCAGTAATTTGTAGATTACTTAATTTTCGAACTATTGAATAAACCTCTTTTACATTTCCAAAAAGCCAATAAAGATAATCAATTTCATGAATATTTGTTAATGTAGCTCCTCCACCAAGATCAACTCTTCCAGCATATCCCTTTGTATAATTTTCATTTGGATGCCAATCAGGTAGAAATGAACCATTCTCACTATGAACAGAAATAATTTTACCAATTTTGTTACTAGAAATTAGTTTTTTTAGTCTTTTGATACATGGATGAAATCTGAGATTACAACCAACCATTGTAACTATCCTTTTTTCTTTTACAATTGACTCTAGTTCATTTACTCTATTCATTGAATTTGATAATGGTTTCTCAATGAATAATGGAATACCAAACTTGGCCAATCTTATTGCAGTATTAACATGAAATTTGGTTTCATTTGTTATAAATGCAATATCAGGTTTTTCTTTTATGCATTTGATAATTGAACTAATTACTATACAATTTCTTTTTTTAAGAAAATTATCTTGTTTTTGTTTTGTGCAAACAACTATTTGACAATTAGTAAGAGAGATTAGGTTATCTATATGCCGCTTTGCAATTGAACCATACCCAATAATTAATACCTTCAAGTGGTTTTATCCAACTCTATGATAATATTAGTTTTCAATATTTTCTTGTGCGTAAACTAATTTGATGATATACTATTGATTCCAAAATCTTAAATGACCTAAATTAAAAAATTGCATAATAAGAGATAAAATATGAAAAAACAAATTTCTCAAACTCAAATTTCAAAAATACTCAAAAACAAAAAAATTTTAGTTTCAGGCGGTGCTGGTAGTGTAGGAACTACACTAATCAAAAAACTTCTAGAATATCCTGTAGATTCAATACGAGTTTTAGATATTAATGAACATGCATTATTTGAATTAAAACATGAAATTACTGATCCTAGACTTAGATTGTTACTTGGTAGTATATTGGATAAAGAGCGAATAGAAATGGCAGGAAAAAATGTAGATATAGTTTTTCATACTGCAGCAATAAAGAATATCGAAATATCGGAATATAATCCAATTGAGACAATTGATACTAACATTAATGGAACTGTAAATATGATTAAGATGGCTATTAGAAATAAAGTGAAAATATTTCTTAACATAAGTACTGACAAAGCTGCTGAGCCATCTACACTATATGGTACAACAAAACAATTAACAGAAAGATTGACTAGTTGGGCTGGAGTGCATAATGAAGAAACAAAATTTGCATCAGTTCGTTTTGGAAATGTCATGGATTCAC
>CAYVQV010000084.1:0-3901 GCA_964454035.1 uncultured Candidatus Nitrosopelagicus sp.
TTGCCCCCCAGTTTTCCATTGCTCCTGCTGCAAAATCTGGTATTGCAAGCATATCCAATTTGGGTAATGGGTATTTAATTCCAAAATATTTTTCATACTCTGCAAGAAATTTCTTTGTAAGTTCTAAAGATAGTTTAGCCTTACTTTTCTTTCCTCTGGTTGTAACAACTCTGATCTTGATATTTCGTAATTTTGTTTCTAGAAATTCAAATTCACCAACACCGAGATAAAGTAGGTATGTAGACATTACCGGTGTTCTCTCAAATTCAACTAATGTTTTGGCACCAAATTTCTTTTTAGTTTTTTGGGGCATATTAGAAATTGCAGAAAGTGTTTTATCGATAATTAGTGATACATCAAATGTTGCTTTTACTGCAGGTTCGTCCCAACATGGAAAAGCTCGTCTTGCGTCAGCAGCCTCAAATTGTGTAGTAGCAAGGTATTTCTTCTTACCAGATTTGTCCTTGTATTGACTTCTGTAAAATCCTAAAAGACGATCATTTAAAGTTCCCATAAACTCTATACATAATTTTACTTTGCCATTGATTATTTTTTCTGGAGTGATGTTTAGTTCTTCTTTTTTTTCGTCAATGTTAAACTTTGTGTGTATTGTTTTTCCATTCTTAACTATGTAACATTTATTAATTTTTAATTCGGCAGAATTTAATTTAAGAATCTTGATTGGTTTTGATAAAGTGAATGAAATGATCTCTGTTCCATTAAATGTAAAATTACTAAAAAATGGTTCGAATATTAAATCATAATTAATTTTTGAGATCATTGACATGTACAATCATAGTTTAACATTATGTAAATTTTAATTATAGATCCGGAAGAGTTCCTAAATTATCAAGTGTCACTTTATTATCATCACTTCGAATAAATGCTTCACCATCTTTTACAAACGCACGTACATATTCTCCTGGTTCCCAATTTGTTTCATTTATTTTAAAGACAGTAACATATTTTTTTCCTTTCTTAATGTTATGTGCTATCACCATTTTATCTACAATTTCAGGCTGACCAAGAGATTTTCCTTGATCTCTATGAACTTGAACCTGACTTATTCTACCCATTCCTGGACCCCTTTTTACTGCAGTAATTACAAAATCTGCCCATTTACTCTCACTCATATCAAAATATTCTTTGAGTATAATATAATGTTACACTAAATTCAACAAAATTGAATTAAAAAAATTTATTTATTCAAAATTTCTATAACAAATTGGTTGTGATCTCACCTGAGTTTCATACTTTTAATTATGAAAGTATGAATCTTACATCCATTTTTTCATATTCCTTTAAAAATCATAAATTGATGCTAATATGTTAATTTTCTAATAATTCATTAAATATTCAATGCATTAAGAATCAGTATGAGTGATATACGTTTCATAATGATTGGTGTTGTTGTTGTAACTGTTGGATTTATCATCTTGGGGGTTTTTGGATCAAATTTTACACAAATTACTGTAGAAACGAGTGAATTTTCTACGTGTTATGAATATTCTGACGATAAAACACCTATTGAAATTAAATGTGATGAAGCAATGCAAGATAAAACACTGATGTTTCTGGGTGTTATAGCAATAATTGGTATAGGAATTTTTTCACTAGTTAAAGGTGTTAGAGGTACATGGGATCAAGATGTAAAACCAGAAGAAATGCTAGGTCCTGGTGGTGACAAAAAAGACTCATCATCAAATGACGATAAATGATTTAGATAAAAAATGATGATGATTAGATCTGTTTAAAAAAATTATTATTTTTAAGTCATAAATTTCTAACATGATCGAACCTATTTTTGACTTCATCTTGAAAATACGATAAAATAATTAACAATATTATGAGTAGTTCAGTTATATTCACAACGAAAGATATAGAAAATATAATTTCATGGTTCGAAAGAGTGTATTCATCTGATGACGAAATGTCAGATTATGAAAGAGAGACCTATCTAAAGCTTGCAAAGTATTTCATTCTAGATGAAAAAGCAATGTCTTAGACAAAGGATAATTTTAATATTTATGGAAATGAGTGTATAGTTTTTGCATAGCTTGCAAACCTATGGTTTTGTGGATGTACTGATTTTTGATGATATTTTGAACAGACCGTGCCTAATGCACCCCTATAACCAATAGGAGACGCAACCCATTTTTCATCATGAGCCGCTTTTAAAACGTCATCATATGGACTGTAATAATTAATAATTTTTTTATTAACAATTTTCTGAAATTTATTTCCATGTATATGAGGTGCCAACGAATTTGCAGGAATAGATGCACCAAAAAAATACACTGATTCAATAATTCCTTTATTCTTTGAATTTCTTGCAAGAGATTGTATTGTGGATAATATCACTTGTGCACCAAGAGAATGACCCATTAAACGAATTTTTATAGAAGGATTTTTTGATTTTAGATCCTTTATGAATTTTGAAAGATTTTTTCCATTTTTTTTTGCAATTAAAACTCCAACTTTTAATGCTGAAAGTGCAGTAGATCTATACTGCACGCCAGCAGTGTTTGAATCATAACTATATCCAACAACATCATACTTGTAATTCAATGATTTTAGACGTTTTTCAGCTATAACATATTTTGCAAGAGCCCCAGATCTATTATTTCTTAAACCATGTATCATTATTACAATTTCAGATTTTTGAAAAATTTCCTTAAAGATGTTTTTAGGATAAATTTCATAATAAGCATGATTAAGAGTTTTACCAGATTTTAGATCATAGAATCCTCTAGTAGAAATTTTAGGGAATACTTTTCTAATCATTTCAATTTCCTAGTTTAGCTTGTTCTTGTTCTATTACAGATTGTTCTATTTTTGAAAACAATGGTTCAACATTTCCTATTTTATGACCAGGTTTCAAAGACAATTCAGACATTTCATTCCAAGATACATCAGAAATATTTCCTGGTAACCCCAATTGAGACCATATTTTCTGAGAAGATTTTGGTAAAAATGATTGTAAACATATTGCCAAAGAACGAACCGCGTTCACAGATAAATAAATGCATGTGTTTGTTCCTGATTCTTTTTTCCATGGTTCTTTATGTTGGAAATATTGATTGAAATGAGAAGAGAACTCCATTAAGTATCTTAATGCACGATCAAGATGATTCTCTTGCATCAACTTACCAACATCTTCTGCAAGAGATTGAATTTTTCTCTCTGATTCAGCGTCTTTGTCGTCAAATTCCTCAGGCTCAGGCAGTACACCATCAAATGTTTTATTTGTAAAACCTAATACACGATTAACAAGATTTCCAAGGTTTCCAATTAATTCCGAATTAATCTTTGTTGAAAATTGTTCCCAATCAAAATTCAAATCATCCTGTGAGTATGGATTTATTGAAATGAGATAGAACCGAAGGTAGTCTGCAGGAAATATTTCTAAAAAGTCTTTTAGACCAATATACCAATTTCGACTTTTCGATATTTTTTTAGATTGTAATGTAAGATGACCACGAGTTGGGATATAATCAGGTAATTTAAATTCTTTATCAAGTCCTAAACGCATTGCAGGTAAAAATAAGTAATGATGATAAACTATATCTTTTCCAATGAAATGGTAGATATCCGCATCATTCCAGAAAGTTTTTCCATCAATATCTTTGTCGTTTAAAAATTTCAGTGTAGATGAAATGTATGCAAGATGATTATCAAACCAACCATAGAATACTTTATCTTGTAATCCCTCAATTGGAATTGGTACTCCCCATGAAATATCACGTGTGATGTCCCAATCAATCAATCCTTCTTTTATCCAGTTCTCAACATATTTTTTTACATCTTTTTGTAGATATTTTGAATTATTCAAATAATCAAGAAGAGATGCTGAAAAATTTTTTAATTTAAAGAAATAATGATTTGTAGTTTTTTTAACAGG
>CAYVQV010000085.1:0-3867 GCA_964454035.1 uncultured Candidatus Nitrosopelagicus sp.
AAATTATCAGGTTTGCCAGTAATCATTCCATGAAGTTTTCGTTTAGCGTCTCCAATTTTTGTCATTATCTATCAAAATGAATTTTGTAATATAAGATGTAACTAGTCAAAATAATAATAAAAAGAAGTTAGTGGATGAACTTAATCTACTAGTTCAGTCCAACCTTTGACGAAGACAGAATTCTTGTATAGTGGGACTGGTTGTCCTACTGTAAAGTCCATTGGTCTCATCCAAAAGATTGCCTTTGTTGGGCAAACTCCGATACATGCACCGTCTGAGATACATCTTTCAGGATAAAATACAAATGCTTTACCTCTTTTCCAGCCTTCGACTGGTTTTACTCTTAAAACATCAGGTCCCAATGTTGTACAAATTTCAACACATAGTGCGCATCCGATGCACATTTGTTCACCAATGTCTGGAAGTATTGCTACTGGCATTATGAAAATTGTTAAATTTTGATCTTAATATAACTTGCCTAAAAAATCCTAATTATAACGGCGTTAGCATTTTTCATAACACTGTTTGTAATTTTGTGATCGATAAAATTAATTATAAAATTTGAATATTTAATTTTGAATCACTTTCTTCGATCTGAAATTTATTCATATTCTCAATTTCAAGAATATGACGTTTAATAGGAGATAAAACCCATTGATTTTCTTTTTTTTCTGATAAAGATATGAGAAAAAGTTTTGAATTGGAAAATTTTAGATTGCAAGTTAAAAACATAATTAAACTATCAACAAATCTTCCTGAATCTTTCATTTGATTAAAAATACTATGAAAACCGTTTAGAGAATCTAAAATTACAATTGATTGTTGAGTTGCAGTCTTTTGCAAAAGTTCAGAAATAATTTTAACAAAATCTACTTCATTTGGACGTAAAATAGTGATGTTTGATTTTTTTATGATTAATCCACTTTCATAATATCCTGAAAATAATAGATCAAAATCTACGTAAAATATTGGAATTGTATATGAATTAATAATTTTATCTATAAATTTTATTTTTGTGAATGAATTTCCATAAAGAACCAGATTTACTGTATTTTGATCTACTAGATTTAGAATTGATTTTAAACTGTAATCATGAAGATTGTCATGGTTTTTATCCAACACAAACAGTTTTTGAAACTGATATAATAATGAATTTTGAAAACATAGAAGAAAATTTTCCAACAGATAAGATCTATTTGAATAACGCATCAGTTTCGATAATGCCATCTTCAAGTATCAATAATATGAAAGATTTTTTGCTAACATATGATAAAATTGGCCCTGATTCGACAGAATCAGAACAATTTATCAAAGAATTATGGATAAAAACTAGGAAAACTGTTTCTGAATTAATCAAATGCAAGTCTGATGAAATTGTTTTAACACAAAGTACAACAGATGGAATAAACATTGTTGCAAATGGCTTGAAATATGAAACTGATTCTAATGTTGTAATTAGAGGAAAAAATCATGAACATCATGCAAATTATTTTCCATGGTTGCGATTAGCAAAAAAAATTGATTTACGAAATTTACAGATAGATCAAAATGGTTCATTTTCAATTACAAATCTACATAAACTTGTAAACGAAAAAACAAAATTAGTTGCACTAAGTCATGGACTCTATAATACTGGTCAAATTTTACCAGTTGGAGAAATTGGAGAATTTCTAAAAACTAAAAATATACCATATTTTCTTGATACTGCACAAACAGTTGGATGTATGGGTGATTTTGACTTTCCAAAAACCAATTGTGATTTCATGGCGTTTAACGGCTCGAAATGGTTGTGTGGTCCAATGGGTACTGGTGTATTTTATTGTAAAAGAAACTCAAGTGATCTTTTAGAACCAATTGGAATTGGAGGAGAATCTGCAATTCAACATGATGATGATCTAGCATTCATGGATTTACCTGAAAAATTTCAGACAGGTTTTAGGAATTATGTGGGATTAGTTGGAATGGAATCTTCAATACGATATCTATTAGATATTGGATTAGTTAACATACGAAATCATATAATAAAATTATCAAATGTTTTTCGTGATGAAATTTCCAAGATTCCTGGGGTAACAATATTTGGACCAGATGATGAATCATTTAGAACTAGTATAGTTTCATTTGAAATGAAAGATCTCAAACCGGAATATGTAGTAAAAAGACTAGAGGAAAAAGAAATCATTATTGCAAAAAGAGAGATATTAGAAAAACAAGTCTTGAGAATCTCACCTCATTTGTTTAATTCAGAATTGCAAATTATGAAAACAGTTGAAGAATTGAAAAAATTGTAATTATTCCTGTTCTTCAATAACCATCATTGTTAATGTAGATTTTACCTTGTCAATTTTCCTAATTTCATTGGTAATCATTTTTCGTAGTTTTGGACCATCATCTGAAGAAACTTTTAGAACTATATCATAAATTCCGTATACTCCCTGAATTTGATATTTTAGATTACTATCGACGCCTAGTATTTCTTTTATTTTTGCTATAATTTCTCCATCATAACTTAATTCAGAATTTATTAAAACAAAGGCTGTAGGCACATCAAAAATGTTTCAAGATAATATTTAACTATTAACAAACGAAAACTGATTAATCAGAGTGATTAATTTTTGATATGAAAATCATAGATTTGACCTTAACAATTTCAGAAAAAATTCCAACTTTCCCTAATTCGCCAAAACCACATTTCATAGAATGGGAAACTATACCAAAGAATGGCTATAATTTAGAATTGCTTTTTCTTAGCTCCCACACTGGAACCCACATTGATGCCCCATTCCATTTTGTGAAAAATGGTAAAAAGATTCATGAAATCTTACCAGAAAAACTGGTAAATGAAGCAGTTCTAATCAGAGTTAGAAAAAAAGCAAATCAGACTATTTCAAAAACAGACATTCAAAAATTTGAACAAAAAAATGGAAAAATTGAGAATGGTTCAACTGTGATTTTCTATACTGAATGGCAGAAAAATCTCAATAAGGAATTTTACTTTACCAAAAATCCTGGATTGTCAGTTTCGGCTGCAAAGTATCTGGCGTCAAAGAAAATCAATATGGTTGGAATTGATTCGCCAAGCATAGATTTAGGCACAGATTCGAAATTTTCAGTTCATCATATTTTGGCAAAAAACAATATTTTGATTGTGGAAAATTTGGCAAATTTGAATAAAATCAAATCTAACAAATTTCATCTAATCACAAGTCCACTAAAACTCAAAAATGCAACTGGATCACCTATCAGAGCATTTGCATTTGTAGACCAATAGCAAAGTAAATAGCTGGCACTAGGTATTTTTTTCATCAGTGGGTTATATTTTCTGAACGCGTAATTATAGTGAGGAAAATGCAACAAACAACACTGAAGAAAGAAAGTGCCTCACGGGCAGCAATATTGGCCCTAGTGGTAGCAGGAACTGCTGTTATCATAACGCTCCTTATTGCACCGTGGAATTGGGTACCAACAGAATACACAGAAGAAATCGCCGTTATAGCGGTGACTGAACGTGGCTGTGTTGGTGAATCCCACATAGGCCAATCAGTTGTAGTAAGTAACTGCTCCGCAAGTGTTGGTGATGTAATCTCTGCAAAGTTTTACGCACCAGCTAGCGAGCAGAATGGTTACTATGACAGAATCTATGAGAAATTAGCAATGGTGGAACCATAGATCCCTTTTTTATTATTTATAATCACGTTCCTTAAATTTACTTTTTCAGATTTAATTAGTAAGTTTGATTCTGAGTCAAACTAATGAATTGCATCCGTATGTACTTCTAAACTGGGTGGTGGATTTCCACCATCCTATTAATTAAATTAGAAAAAAAGGGATTTAGAGTACGTTTACAGATTTGCCCTTTGGTTTGGT
>CAYVQV010000086.1:0-3791 GCA_964454035.1 uncultured Candidatus Nitrosopelagicus sp.
TAAAAATAACAAAACTGCTCTAAATATATCAGAAATTAATAATGAGAACACTAATCCAATGATTCCAAATAACTGGCCTAAAGTGAGTATTCCAACAATTAATACTATAATTGATGTTACACTGGTAAAAACAAGATATCCACTTTTTTCTTTTCCTAAGAATTGTGAAATGTATAATGTACTAATAGTGGTAGGAATTATACAGAGAGAGATTATAGGAATTACTTCAAGAGTTTCAGTATATTCAGGAAAAAATATAGGAACAATCATAGGAAGAACAAAAAATCCAATTAATGCTAAAACAACGGAGAATAGTACTGTCAAAAGTTTAATTTTTTTAGTATTTGTTCCACTAGCATCTTCAGGTAACGTATATTTTGTTACAATTGATGGAAAAACTGCCAACATATTGAGAAGTTGTATGGCTAGATAGTAATTTCCAAGAATTGTGAATCCAAAGATTGGACCGATTAATAATTTGTCAATCTGACGATCAAGTATCCAGCTAAGATCTAAAAAGAAATTATTTGCCAGAAATTTGAATTTGGTTTTTAGGAGCGGGAAATCTAACTTAGAGTTTCTAAATCCGTTGTAGATTCTTTCGATAAATATTAAGAATGATAATCCAATTCCAAGAAGAACACCTTCTGGACCCATGATATAATAAAATACTAATGAAAAAATAACAAAAAGAATTTTTTGTAGAATAAAATATGCAGAGTATTTCTTGTAAAATTTTCTACCTAGTAATTCAGCAGATGCTAAATTGTAAATAACTGCACCTAATACATAAACAGATAATCCAATATTCATAAATGCAATGTACAGAATTATAGCGGAAATTATACTTCCAGATATTGATAAAAGAAATATTGTTGATTCAATTTTTACATTTTTTGCAGTTAACACCGTGATTGCCATAGGACCCCCAATAAATGAAATAGAAGTTGCTATTCCTGCTAAAGATATGTAATATCCTAACTCACCATAATTTTCAGCCCCAAGTAATGAAGCAAGAAAAATCCAAAAAAGTGCAGAGATAGCTGAGCCGATTAGATTACCAGCCCCAATAATACCTATGTTTTTTAGTCCAGATATACCATTTAAGATTCCCATAACAATGATTGAGATTTTACATTGATTGATAAAGTTCTCTATTTTTTTCTCTTACAAATTAGAGGATTGATTTTTGGCTTAATTTTTTCTTCCAAACAAATGCCCCGATACAGAATTGGAATAACGATCTTTTTTAGGATCAATTCTATATATTATATATTCAAATCCAGAATTGTCTAGCACGTTTGTTAATTCTGTGATACTATGTTTAGTGTACTCAAATGCTTCATATTCAATTTTCACTTGCTCAACTTTTTCTAGATCCTCTTCTTTAAGGAAAAATTCACATCCTTTACAATCTGTTTTTAGAATATCAATATGAGGGATATTGAATTTTTTTATTGCAGCCGATAAACTATAGCCTTGTACATCATTAAAGATTATAGCTTCTTTTCCATGTACATTGTATACAAAAGATGAAACTCCTGCAATTTCAGATATACCAGAATGATAGAATTTTAATTTTCCATCTTTTCCAATTGCAGCATTAATGGGGGTAATTCTTTCAGACAATTTTGGATTCAGAGTCAAATTACGTATCATAGCATCATAATGTGCTTTCATTGGTTCAAATGCAAATACTATTGCACCTCTACTTGCATAATACAATGCAGTGTCACCACATTCGGCCCCAACATCTACAACAATTTTATCAGTATAGTCATCATCATTTCGTATAGTGTGAATATCATGTACAAATGCTTCACCAATTGTATTTCCAGGATGAATAGAATCAAGATAGAATTTGACACCTCGTGATGTTTCAATTATTTTTTTTCCATCTTTTTCTGTAATTACAAGAGTTTTATCACGAAAATTCTTGAAGTCGATAGGTTTTGTTTCAAAATTTGCACCAAACTGGGAACCAGAGAATAAGGTTTTGATTAGATTTTCATCTTCAATAGACCAATTATCTAACGGAAGTATGAATTCATTTTTTAGATCTAATTTAATATGTATTTTATGATCTGGAGTTATTTTATGTGAAACAGAATACATCAATACTGCAATAAAATCTAGCATAACCATAAATTGTGAAGATTTGAAATTAATTGTATGTCCTTTAGTTTTAACTTTGTAATTTTTTCTTCCAATAAGAATTGAAAAGAGTAAACCAAATTTATTATCAATTACATTAACATAAGGAATTAGATAATAGATTAATCCTAGATTCAGAAAAGTTGACATTGGGATAAATCGTGGACGTTCAGGCAATTAACACAAACAATTTTCCAGTCAGATTTAAAGTTATCCTGTAAAGTTGGAAGTTATAAAACTAATTATAAAAAAGTTATTTTTTCAGATTTTAAGAAGTACTTTGGTGAAGAAAAAGCAATAAGAAGAACAGAGTATGGGAAACAAGGCAAGATTCAAATAATTAATACCAAGAATATACCTTAATGGCTATTCTAGAATTTTCATTAGATCTTCCTTCACAGCCAAATCAATTAGTGAAATTATCCGAAGATTATGAAAATTTACCGAAATATCTTCCAGATCAACTTAAATCAGTTAGAATTATTGAGAAAAATGAAACTGAAACAATAACTGAAGAAACAATTGTTTTTATCACATTACTTAAAAGAAATATTGTTCAACAAGCAAGTCATATAAAAAATAATGATAATCAGTTAATTACTGAAATTATTTCTGGACCTGCTAAAGGAACTAAAATCATCACATTATTTGAAAAGAATGATTCAGGTTCTAGAGTATCTTTTCAATTAGATTTAAAATTAAATTTAAAAGCAAAGATATTACAACCATTAATAATCAAATATTACAAGATGGTACTTACTTCAGTTTTGTATAAGATGAATACTCATATAATTGAATTGGAATCAAAATAAAAATGACTGAAGAAGATTTTAGTGAAATTTTTGAATGGGAAAAATTTTTGAGTAAATCTGAAATTTTTAAAAATAATAATCCGTTTAAATTTACATTTTTTGAAAATATTTTTAGACCAGATTTTTATCAAAAACTTCATGATGGTTACCCTGATGAAGAAAATGATTGGGAGAAAAGTACAATGTTCTCAAAAAACACTTTATTTCGCGGTTGGGGAGGTAAGTTTCAAAGTGGAATGAGTGAAGATGGAAAACCTTTGTTAACAGAAGATTCAAAATTAAATCCAGAATGGAACAAATTCTATCGTTTTTTATCTTCAAAGGAATTTATTGATAAATTAAGAGATTTTTCAGGGATACCAGTTAACAAATTAAAGAGTTTTAGATTTGGATTAATGCACAAAGGAGGATTTCAACTTGCTCATACTCATAATGATGGTCCAAGTACAATTATTGTCTTTTTCTATTTCTCTAAAGGATGGCAAAAAGGAGATCCTGGTGGAACATTTCTTGCATCTGAGGAGGATGAATCAAAAATATTTTTTGAACCTTATAATCTTGACAATACTATGACAATTTTGCAGGATGGACCTTATGCTACACATGGAGTTAGATACATCACAAAGGATGTTTCACGAAAAATGCTTCAAGTTTATTATGAAAAATATTCAGAAGAGGGTGGCTGGTCTGGAAAAGGACATGAAAAACATCCAGAAGGAAAAATTGAACTGTAATTATATTTAATTTTATTAAAATTTATTTTTCATGCATAATCAAAATAGAATATAGAAATTTTGCTTAATTTTCAAAAAATTACTTAATGTT
>CAYVQV010000087.1:0-3731 GCA_964454035.1 uncultured Candidatus Nitrosopelagicus sp.
AGCACCTGTCAACATTCTTGTAGGTTTGTCTTAACTCGTCGACAATATAATTAATCGAGATTCCAGCATTTGGATCCATGCTTCCATGTCCAATTATCAAAACATCTACTTTGTCTTTAGATAATGAAATTTCATTTTCTTCAAGCGCTGAAACTATTCTGTTGTCGACTAATTCTACCAATTTTTTATGCATAGTCATTGGTTTTGATACAAGGAATTTGATTTTAGTATCTTTTTGGTATTTCATTGCATCTGCAACTGCAATTTTTACTTTTTTTCCAGGATATAGAAAATATGGTACAATTGTCATTTGATCAACATTTTTCTTCAAACACTTCTCCATTCCATCTTCAATGAATGGTGGAACTACTTCAAGAAAACAAAATTCTGTAAAATCATAGTTTCCTTTTTCCTTGACTTTTTCACATATTGTCTCTAGCTCTTCTTCAGCTTCTCTTTCTCGACTACCTCTATCAATTAACATTAATCCACGTTTCAATTTTCTATCCTCGCTATAGCTATTGTTAGATTTGGTGGAAATTTTTGCTTCTCAACAACTAATTTTCCTTCTGATGATTTTATTGCAGCAGCCTCTGAAACGCTAGACGTTCCTTCGAACTTTTGTACTGTCTTTGAAGGATTAGGTGTATTGATAGTTGCTAATTCTTCTCTATCAATATATTCAATTTCAATATTCATCTCTTTACCCAATTCAATCAAGCCTACAACATCTTTTTCTTTCTTAATGGATACAAACCTAGCTATAGATTTGTCACTAAGATTGAATTTTTGGAGGCAAGATTCAAGACCATTTTTGATTGTCTCTTTTGGTGTATCCCAATGTAGACCCACACCAACAACTAGCGTTTGTGGTCTGTAAATGACTGCATTCTCTGATATAATGTCATCAAGTATTTGATCTGAAATTATCAAAAACCCCTTTGAATTAGAATTAGTCAAGTCATCAAAATTATTGTATACAGAAACATTTTCTGGTAATTCTTTTTTCCACCAATTTTTTCCACCTGCATTCTGAAAAACTCCAATTTTTTCTTTATTTACCATATATGCACTGATTCTGGTTACTGTTGAATCATCATCAATCTTCCATCCAAACTCTCTTCCAATCAAATCAACTGAAATTGTTTTGTTTACATCAGCTGCAGTAGTAATTACTGGCGTAGCTCCTATCTTTTCTGCAATTTGATTTGATAGTTTGTTTGCACCACCTAAATGTCCAGACAAGACACTAATGACAAATTGTGCTTTATCATCAATTACAATTACAGCTGGATCTGTTTTTTTATCTTTGATGTGTGGTGCAATTAGTCTGATAACTGCACCTAAAGAAAAAAGACAAATCAGTGCATTATTAGATTTGAATAAGTTAACAATTTTTACTGATGTAGATTCATCATACCAGTTTATCATATTATTACCATCAGAAAATTTTGATGGAGCAAAGATCTGCCAATCTGGAAATGATTTCTTTAATAATAAACCCATTTTAACACCATTTCTGGTTATGGCAAGAACTGAAACTTTTTCCATACTAAAAATTCGTTTACTTTAATTAAATTCCTTACGTTTTTTTGTCTCTAGATAACACTTTTCCATCAAAATCAAACAATATCACCTCTACTGGAATTTTTTCTTCCGAATGTTGTCTCATTTGATTGCATACTTCTTTTGTGATCTCATCGAAAAATCCATTTACACCATCTTCCATAATGATCTCCTGAACATTTCTAGCCGTATTTGCACCTAGAATTTTTCTAATTGTTTCTGGATTTGCATTACATCTTTTTGCAAGTTCTGAAAGAAATTTCATATCTACTTTTCCACCTTTAACATGGGTTTGTTTAACACCAGCAGCCATCTTTGCTAATTTTCCAATAAACCCTGCAACGTATGCTTTCTTCAAACCCTTCTTTGCACATTGTTGTATTGTGTATCCTGAAAAATCTCCCATCTGAATGAATGAGTGATCTGGTAGTTTGATAATTTCTCTTGCAAAGTCTTCACTTCGACCACCTGTTGTTAAAACAACTTCCTCATCACTCATAGAAGACACAACATCAATTTGTAGTCTTATTGCTGCTGCAAATGATGCTGTTGAATAAGGAATAACAATTCCACTAGTACCAAGTATCGAAATCCCATTCAATATTCCTATTCTAGGATTATCAGTTTTCGTAGCTAATTCTTTTCCTTTAGGAACTGAAATTATTATCTTAATTCCATTCTTTTTTAAAATTTCGCCAGCAATTTCTTCTATATTTTCTAAAATCATTTTTTTAGGTGTTGGATTTATTGCGGCACTATCTATCTCCAAACCTAATCCTGGTTTAGTAACTCTACCAACACCCTGACCACCATCTATCTCTACAATACCAATATTATTTGTTAATGAAAGATCAACAAAAATTTCAGCACCATGTGTAACATCAGGATCATCACCACCATCCTTGATTACAGAGCATTTTGCATTATTTTTTGTAAATTCACAACTATTAATTTTGATATTTATTCTATCTCTTTTTGGTAAAAGAACATCAACAGTACTGATAGTTTTTTGATTAATAATTGCTAAAGCAGCTGCTTTTGATGATGCTGTTGCACAGGTTCCCGTCGTAAACCCTGTGCGAAGTTTTCCTTGAGGTTTTTCATTTTTATCCACGTTGAAATTTTTCTCTTTAATGTAATAACTTTTTCAGGATTAGATAATTTCAAACAGAATTATCCAAATTGCTACTACAGCTAATCCTCCATAAAGAAGGAAATGAGTTGATTTTTGTGATATTGGTTTTTCTCTGTTATGTGTTTCTTCATTAAAATCACCACCAAAATTCTGTTTAGTATGTGTAAAACTTTCAAAATTAAACCGCATATCATCACCCATTTTTTGTCCTTGATACTTCCAAAAATCTGAATGTCCCTTTTCTGCAGTTCTCTCTTGTTTTTTGAATGTCTTTTTCCTGTTATACTTTAGAAATTGATATGCTTCAGAAAGCTCTTTGAATTTTTTCCCATCATGAAATTCTTGATTTCTATCTGGATGATATTTTAATGATAATTTTCTATATGCTTGTTTAATTTCCTTTGGTGTTGAAGAACTATCAACACCTAAAATTTGTCTACATTCTTCAGCATTTTTTCCTAATTTCAGGTGAATCTTAGATTTCATCTATTTTATATCGGATATGTTTAAAATTAAATGTTCTAGTATTCGTACATGAGAAAAATCTTAAAAGATAAGATTGCTATGTCTGGCACAACTGGATTTGTTGGAAAAAATTTGGAAAATTTTTTTACTCAAAATAATGTAAAGTATAAGACAATTTCAAGATTAGAATTTCGAAAAAATAAACTGTCATTAATTTCTGATTGCAATTGTTTTGTACATCTAGTTGGTATAGGTATTGAAACTGAAAAGGAAAGTTTTGAAGAAGTAAATATAGAATTAACTAAAAAGATAGTTGATGTATGTAAAAGATCAAAGATTAAAAAAATTATTTATTTTAGTGGTCTTGGTGTCTCAAGTAAATCTACTTCTGATTATTTTATTTCAAAGTTTAAAGCTGAAAGATTAATTATCAAATCAGGATTAGACTATACCATATTTAGACCATCATACATTATTGGAAAAGATGATTATCTAACTAGAAATTTTAAGAAACAAATAAGAAAAAAGAAAATACTGATTCCAGGTTCTGGAAAGTATATCATAC
>CAYVQV010000088.1:0-3669 GCA_964454035.1 uncultured Candidatus Nitrosopelagicus sp.
AATTAATTATTACTATTCATCGCCTGAATCACCACGTCCCAAATCGCCTAGACCATAATCATCCATTACTTCTTTGCGTTTGGTATCTAATCTATTGATCTCCTCTTCTTCACGTTTCTCATCACCTTGATAGACAGTACGTATTGGCCATGGTATTCTAATATCATATTTTTTAAACTCCTCATACATGATTACTCGCATATCACTTTTTGTCTTGAACTGTGCACCATAATCTCTTACGTAAACCCACATTGAAAAATCCAAAGATGAATCATTGAATTTATCAAATCTTACTACAGGTTGTGTTACATCAACATGAATGTCTTTATCACAGCCACAACTAGGTTGATTTGTTTCAACATATGGGCATTTGTTCTGTCTAACCAAATGTCTACCTCGTGCATCTACAGCTTCAATCATAACACGTTTTCCAATTTTTACTAGAATGGATGCAACCTGACGTGGATTATTTAGATATGAGACACCAACACTTACTACAGCAGGAACAAGCTTAATCTCTTTTGTATAATTGATAATTTCTGCACTTACTAATTGTCTTGTAGGAATTATTGCAACTGATTCATTAAGACCGTGACGAATGTATGTTACCCTAGGCGTAATTTTATGTACATATCCATTGTAACCACTTTGTAATTGGATTCTATCACCTTCTTTCACTACTTTGTCTTTACGAATTAAAATATACGAAAAATAATTTTCCAATGTTTCTTTTAATGCTAATCCAACACCAAATGCAATTCCACCTGTTGCCGTAGCTAATACTATCAAGTCTACTCCCCACCATGATATCACTCCAATTATTACTCCAACAAAGATCAGAATTGGTAAAACTTGTTTTGCTGATTTTGGAACACCTTCTTTTATCTTACGAGAATATCCTGGTGGTTTATCTCCTGAAATTAGTGGCTCGTATCCAGAGTTTCTTTTTTGTTCTCTCCAAATATCTATTGGATAGATTTCTTCTGGTATGACACCTGGAAATAATTTTCTTCCAGATGCATTTTTTCCACTAGTGCAAGCGTTGAAATATAATTTGTATTTTGCTCTTTCAGAATTTTTCCATTCTTGAAATGGGTTTTTTACATTTTTCTCATAACTTCCAATTGGAATTCCTTTTGATGTTCTAAATGCTTCAAGATATCGAACACCATCTTCTGTTTGAGTATAGTTTTGAAATTCTTCATCTGTAAGATCATCGGGTTTTTGTTTAGGTGGTATCCATTTGTATAATTTATGAAAAAGATCTTCTTTGTCGTCCACAAAACCTCTCATTTCTCTCCATGCTTCAAAATCTTCACGTTCTAGATTTGTACTGTCACGTTTTGTAAGTGCTATTGGAACTAATTGTGAAATTGTATATCCAATTACTAAAATATTTAGAGTGTTAAGCATTTTTGCAAAAACTTCACTAGGTGCTAATTCACCTTCTACTTGAATATCGGATACTTCTTCGTCAAACAATTCAAAAACTTGAATGTATGTATTTACAGATGATATTAATGCAATTGCCAAAAATGGCAAAATAATTTTTCTGGTAAATCTTGCAACATGTGGTTTTGTATTGTTAAATTCCTGAGATTTTACCCATCTAGAAAATTTTCTATAAACTATGCTAATTACAAATATACCAATTATCAGACCAATTACTGCTAATTGTAAAGATAATGATGATGCAATAAGCTGTGATACTGTATCAAACTGACCAACTGAAATTTCACTTATTTCATCCATTTTTTCTCACTTTTCTCGATAAATTGCACGTTCTACTGAAGTTATGTTAATTTGTCGCCTAGTTTACGAATAAAAGTCAATATTTTTCAGGGAATTTACACTATTTCCTAGATTTTTTATAAATTGTCCGATCCTAAGGTTTAACAAATGTGTAGTACCTATATTGACAATGACTCAAACATCTCAAAACCAAGAATCAATCTGGTCAGTAGATGAATCACCCAACATAAAATCATACACTTTGGCTAATCTTCGAAAATTACCACAAATGGAAAAATTTTCAGAAGAGCAAATATTTGACATGGAAGTTGTTGGTAATGTTTTACCATTTAAGGCAAACAACTATGTTATTGAACAACTAATTGATTGGAATAATACACAAAATGATTCTATCTTTGCTCTAACATTCCCACAAAAAGGAATGCTTAAACCAGAACATTTTGATCAGATGGCTCCAGTTTTGAAGAGAGGAGATAGAAAAGAGATTCAAGAAACAGCAAATGATATTCGTCTAAAACTTAATCCACATCCAGCAGGACAGATGGAGCTAAACGTTCCAACTCTAAAAGATGGAACTAAACTTTATGGAATGCAACACAAGTATAACGAAACCGTTTTGTTCTTCCCAAGTCAGGGACAAACTTGTCATGCATATTGTACATTTTGTTTTAGATGGCCACAGTTTGTTGGAATGGATGAAATGAAATTTGCAATGAAGGAAGGTGAGGCTTTATCTCAATATGTTACAGAACATCCAGAAATTAGTGATATTCTATTTACTGGTGGGGATCCCATGATAATGAAAGCAAGTCTATTTGCAGCATATGTTGATAAATTACTTGATGCAGATATTCCAAATCTAAAAACTATTAGAATTGGTACCAAGGCTTTGTCATATTGGCCATACAAAGTTTTGACAGATAAGGATGCAGAAGAAACATTAGATACATTCAGAAGAATTGCCTCAAAAGGAATTCATTTGTCCATTATGGCACATTTTAATCATCTTGTAGAATTAAAGACAGGTTCAGTCAAACAAGCAATTAAAAAAATGAGAGAGACTGGAGCACAGATTAGAACCCAATCTCCACTATTAACTCACATTAATGATGATGCCAATATGTGGGCACAAATGTGGCAGAAACAGATCGAATTAGGCTGTATTCCATATTACATGTTTGTTGTAAGAGATACAGGTGCTCAGCATTACTTTGGGGTTCCTCTAGTTAGGGCACACCAAATTTTCAAAACAGCAATTGAGCAAGTAAGTGGACTAGCAAGAACAGTTCGAGGTCCTAGCATGTCAGCAACTCCTGGCAAAGTTCAGATTGACGGGGTAGCTCAGGTGAATGGTCAAAAAGTCATGGTTTTACGTATGCTTCAGGGCAGAGATCCAAAATGGGTAAACCAACCATTTTTTGCCAAATATGACGAAAATGCAATTTGGCTAGATGATCTTAAACCAGCATTTGAAGAGAAGTTCTTTTTTGAAGATGGGCTGAAAGCAATAGCTGAGAAAAAACACGCCCAAATGACAGATTAAAATATAGATTTTCTGGAGATAAATAATGCGAAAAGAGTATGTTGTAATGCGAATTGATGCAGCACCTGATGGTTCTCCATACGTTCTTGTTTCACTATCTTTGGCAAAAGACATGAAAGAAGGTAGTCAACCATCATCTCAATTAGGCTCTAACGTAATGGGATTTTCAAACATGGATGACATGATGAAAAATCTAAACAAGATGATTGCAAGTGGTGGAATGGGCGGTTTAGGTGGTATGCCAGGTCCAGGAAATACAAGCATTAAACTTGAAATGCATGAATACAAAGAACTCAATCTTTCAGTAGGCGATAAAGTATTTTTGGACGTTTCAAAAGCAGAGTCTTTAGGCGTTTAATCTATCTAGAAATCTG
>CAYVQV010000089.1:0-3655 GCA_964454035.1 uncultured Candidatus Nitrosopelagicus sp.
TTTTTAGCAGTTTCAAAATTTCCATCCCAATTAACTCCAATTTCTGCTATTACAAAGACCATATACGAATCTTTTTTTGATCTGTAATAAATTATTATAATCATTCATGTACATGTATTAGATTTTCATTCTTTACTAGTAAAATTTCATAGACAATAACTATTCATCTGAATGTTTAGTAACTGTTAATATTGGTCTAATTTTCTAAAAATCCAGATATGAAATACTGTAAAGACTGTTTAATGCCTAATACTAGACCTGGTCTAAAATTTGATTCTAATGGAACATGTCAAGCATGTATAAATTTCCAAAAGCAAGAAACTACAGATTGGGAACAACGTTTTAATGAATTAAAAATTATCTGCGATAAATATCGTGGGTGTAATGGAAAAAGTTATGATTGTGCCATAGCTGTTTCTGGAGGAAAGGACTCACATTTTCAGGTTTACATTATGAAAGAAGTTCTAAAAATGAATCCTCTTCTATTAAGTGTAGGAAATATTGATTGGACTGAAACTGGTAGAAAAAATTTTGAGAATTTATCTGAGACATTTGGATGTGATATAGTTTCTTTTCAACCTAATAGACATGTTGCAAGAATTATGTTTAAGAAAGCGTTGGAAAAAATCGGTTCTCCATCTTGGTATCTTGATGCATTAATTTACGCATTTCCTGTTTCAATGACGATGAAAATGGGAATTAAATTACTTGTTTATGGTGAAGATGTAAACTATACCTATGGTGGAAAATTAGATTCTGAAACACCATCTGCTGCACATCAAGTAGAAAATGATGTTGTTAAATCTGTATGGGATGACTGGTTTGATGATAATGAAATTTCAGAACAAGAATTGAATTCAACAAAAACCCCTAGTCCAAAAGAATGCGAAGAATATGGATTAGAATCTATATACTTGAGTTACTTTGTTCCTTGGAATTCGGTTCATAATTATGAAGTAGCAAAAAAATGGGGATTTCGACATCTTGGCCATGAATATGACAGAGAAGGTTCAATTGATAATTACGATCAAATAGATTCTTTATCATATATGCTAAATCCATATCTAAAATATTTGAAATTTGGGCATTCTGTTGCCACTGATAATGCATCCCGCTGGATAAGATATGGTCTCAAAACAAGAGACGAGATGATTCCTATAGTTGAAGAATATGATAGGAAATTAGATCAAGGAATTATTGATAAATTTTGTGAATTTACAAGAATTTCACATTCTGAGTTTTGGAAAATTATGGATAAATGGTATAATACAGACCTATTTGAGAAAGACAGCCATGGTGTTTGGCATGCAAAATTCAAAGTAGGAGAATCAGAATAAAACAATAAATCTCATTCACGCACAAATTATTGATATTATGTTAAAACGAAGAAAAATACTAGTTACTACCGGTACAAGAGCTGAATATGGCATTCTTAGACCAGTATTAAAGAAAATTCATGAGAGTAAAAAATTAGATCTTTTACTAGTTGTAACAGGAACTCACAATTCTAAAAAATATGGAATGACAATTAATGAAATTAAAAAAGATGGCTTTAAAATTTATAAAATATTAAGAATTCTACCAAAGTCAGACACATCGTATTCCATAACCAATTCACTAGCTGAAATAATAACTGCTTTTTCAAAAATTTTTAAAAAATCAAAACCAGACATTAATGTCATAATTGGTGATAGGGATGAGATGTTGGCCTCTGCGATAGCTGCTTATCACATGAATATTCCGAATGCTCACATTCATGGAGGGGATAGATCTGGTGGTTTAGACGAATATAATAGACATGCAATTACCAAAGTATCCAACATACATTTTGCAGCTACAAAAGAAAGTTTATCAAGAATTTTAAAATTAGGAGAGAATCCAAAATATGTTTTTCAAACCGGTTCAACTAGTGTAGATGAAATTAAAAATAAAAGAATTACAAAAAAGAGTGATTTAGAGAAGTTATTTGATTTAAAATTTAATGATAACAATGTAGTATTATTTGCATATCATCCTGTAACTACTGAAATTGAAAAAAGTGTTAAAGAAGTACATAATATTTTGGAAGCAATTGTACAATTAAACTGTCCATGTATAATTATTTCACCAAATTCAGATGCAGGACGTAGTAGAATTTTTTCAGAAATTAGTAAATATTCAAAAAAATATAAATTCTTAAAAGTTTTTTCAACAGTTCCACGCAGTGATTACTTGGGACTATTAAAAAATTCTACATTATTAGTTGGTAATTCTAGTAGCGGAATGATTGAAGCAAGCTATTTTGACATCCCAGTTATTAACATTGGAAACAGACAAAAAAATCGTGAGAGAGGAAATAATGTTATTGATGCAAAGGGAACATCAAAAAAGATCATATATGAAGCATTTCAAAAAGCTATTAGAATCCGCAAGAATAAGAAAAAAACTTTGAAATCACCATTTGGTGATGGCAATGCATCTCTAAAAATTGTAAAAAAATTAGAAAATCTATCGCTCGACAAAGACTTAATCCAGAAGGAACTGATGTACTGATATGTCAAACAATAAGGAAAACTGGGAAAAACCCGAGATTATTCATGGGAAGATGACTAAATTCAATTACATAGTTCAGTATCCTGAAAATCTGAAACTAGGAAAGAATTTCGATATTGGCACTTTTAGCTACATAAACTGCAAAAATCACGTTGAGATTGAAGACAATGTTCAGATTGGCTCTCACTGCTCCATCTACTCCAATTCCACAATTGATGAAAAATCAGGTCCAGTAATTTTGAAAGAAAATTGTAAGATAGGGACTCACAGCACTTTGATGCCAAATGTTACAATTGGTGAAAATTCTATTGTTGGTGCATACTCTTTTGTTAATACTAATATTCCTTCAAATGAGGTATGGGTTGGTGTTCCTGCAAAATTTAAGTCTAGATTAGAAAATAATAACTAATTTAGAATTTTGTTGTATCATATCCGAAAATCTTTTCAGCTAATTTATTGTACTCAATTGCTTTTTCTATTGTAACCATTCCAATTTCATCCTCCAATTCATCATCTAACATTGTTGCTATTTGTTCTGCAATTCCAAATTTTAGATCTGGAAAGGATGATTCAAAATCTACTGGTTTCCATTCTACAGTTCCTTTTTTACAAACAAGTATACTTTCTAATGGCAAAAGCTGGTATGAATTTTTTTTAGTCATTACTTCGATTATCCATCTTCCACTAGATTCCCAGTTAGCATGGTATGAAAATGGAATATTTTCGTCTGATATTCCAGAACCAGTAAAAATACAACCAGAAGGGTGCCAATCAAGTTTGCCAAACTGATAAGATTTCATCTCTTTTGGCATACCAATTAATTCTAATGCCATACTGATAACATGTAAAGAATTACTAATTCCCCAAAATCTATATTCATTTTCTTGGTAAACATCAAATGGTATTTTATGTGTCCATTCTGTAAAATCAAATTTACACGATGTTATTCCACCTTCATCTTTTGCTAATTGTAATAGTTTGTGAAAGTTTGGATATAGTAATCTATTGTAGGCTATTCTTACTTTCTGCTGTTGAATTATTTCATTCAATGAAATTAATTCTTTATAAAATAATGAACCTGGTTTTTCTATTAGAATTTTAGTTTGTCCAGTTTCAATTGATA
>CAYVQV010000090.1:0-3650 GCA_964454035.1 uncultured Candidatus Nitrosopelagicus sp.
ACGATGCAACGATAATACAATTATTATTTTTCTCTACCAGCTCTCTGACTTTCTCCCTATCATCTGTAGGTGTTGCACCATAGATTAAATAGATGTTTCTATCCTCACCGCAACTATCTACAATTAAATTACACAAAGGTACTAACTGTTTCTCTATATACTGAGCCAGTACCAAAGTATTACCATCTAGTGAACAAGTCAACTTTTTTATAAATTGATTTCTTCTGAGGTGAGTAGACAAATACTCCATCTCTTGCTGATAAGTTTTACCTCTCATCAGCATTCTATTTTGTTTAGTGTGTTCTAATACCAGACAACGAATGTGAAGATTAGATAATTCTTTTCGTTCTATCAGCTCTGATGTAGTGGTGACTTGTTCATGCACCGAAAACAATCCTTCTAGTACTAGACGGTGTATCTCTGTACCATCTAGTGTACCTGTAAGGCCTGTTCGATATTTACAATCATGCAACTTCGTCATTATGCCAGTCAAAGATTTGGCCTTTGCAAGATGAGCTTCATCTACAAAGACTGCACCGAACTGACTAAAGTATCTTTTGTCTAGTTTGTAAATAGATTGCCATGTAGAAATTATAACTTCTTTTGATGAGTGTTTATCTGCACCAGCATATAATTTGTGGCAATGTTCATCTGGGAACCATCCGTAGTCGGCAAAGTCCGAGTACATCTGTTCGACCAAGCCGGTCGTTGGAACAACGATAAGAATTTTTTGATCTGGAAGTTTCTGAACATAATATCGAACTAAGGCATATATAATAAAGGACTTACCAGACCCAGTGGGTGATAGAATAAGACCACGATTAGATTCAATGACTTTATGTATGGCATCTATTTGATAATCTCTCGCTCTGAACTTTCCCTTCTCAATCGACCGTACAAATCTACTGGTAATTTTTTTATCCAGTTTCCTATCTCCGAAATCTCCTTCGTATTCGATTTCATAGCCTTGTTCCTTGAGAAACTTTTGGACATAAGGTAATAGTCCATAATAGATTTTGCCAGTACCAGGACTAAATAACCTGATTCGTCCGTCCCACAATCTGTTTCGTACAGACGGCATGAACTTGGCGCCGGGGACTTCAAAGGTGAAGAATTCGGAGAGTTCTCTGGAGATGGATGATTCGCACTTAATTCTGATGTACGCTTCATTAAATTTTTCAACTAGGACGGACACTATCATTCACCATGAAGAAATTTCTTCCATTCAATCGTGTTACGAATGTTCCAGTTTCGGTTGTTAATCTCCTTTAAAATTCTTTCCAGATATTCTACTATCTGTTTTGCATAAGCCATACGTTGGCCTAATTGTTGAAGGTCTTTATCGGCCTCCATGTAAATACCTATATCAGCTTTGAGTACCTTCAATTCAAAAGGATTTTCTGCATACACCTCAGGAGAAGCTTTACCTGTGTAATACTCCCACTTCACCCTATACAAAACTTTATAATCATCTTGCAGTTTTTTATACTGCAAAGAATGTTTAGTAAATATCTTTAGATATTTGTTATGTAACTGTGGTGTACGGATCGACTCAAGGTCTAATTCTGTATCATCAATTTTTATATCACGTTCAACTTCACTATACAACTCATCAATATTCATAAATCACCATAATGTAAGGTGAAGCAGTCAGAGGTTATTATACCTATTACATATATATACTTCCACTACTATAGTGTGAAGATAAAAAATCATCCCCCATAACAACTTGACTGCTTCTAATTCTATTTATATATTTGGATTCTGGTCTACCGCACCACCGACAGATTTTATATCAAACCAAGTAAAGGCAAATTCGGCTGTACAAGAGATATAACCTGTATCTGCTTCTTGAGTATTATAATCTAAAGCACTTAAACCAACAGGAAATGCTTCATAGATATGTACATTAGCGATAGGATTATTTTTACTTGTCAGTATGGTCAACAGAATATCAGTATATAAATTTCTATCATTAGCCTTCTGCGTTCTACTTCTATCTAAAAAATCAGGTCGATCTAAAGCATTAAACTGTGTCCGTGAAAAAGGAAATCCTATGTTATAAGTCCACCTCAATAATTCTCGATAGTTATGCAATTTCTCATCAACTATAAAAGTCATAGTGAAATTACCATAGGCCAATTTATCACCCACTACAGCGATATCTACGAATGGTGTATAATGATCTGCTTGTCCTAAAGTAATACTAGGAATATTAGCAGACACAACAAACCATTCTACCGTAGGAAAAATCGGCAAATATACTTTGAATTGATTTGACTGTGAATAATCAAATGTCTCTGGTTGTCTGGCTACAGGATTGACAGATCCAGTAGTCGGTAAACTATCGGATCCGCCAACCTCACCTGAGCGCAAACTTGAATTAGGTATATCAGCCATTTAATTAAGGATTACTCCAACCAGCACCAGATTCGTTTACCATCTTATGAACTTCTGTGATGATTGTTCCTGTAAAAGCTGCAGCAGGAGATATTAAAATATTACCAGTGTAACCAATAGGTCGCATAGATTTTACTTCGGCGTCATCGAGGTGAGCGGCTGCAGTTGTACTGTTTGCGGCCCTTGTGCAACCTGTTAGATTACCAGCACCAAACTCAGTAGACTTAGCAGTATAGGTAATATTTTCATTACCGATTGCTACCATACCAGCAGGTGCAAATCCTCTTGTATCATTTAAACCAATTGTGGTGACTGAATTGTTAATAGCGGCAGATAAGTTGGTTGTAAATTGAGCAAATTCTTGCATCTTAAAACCTGGGCCACCATCTGTTCCACCATAGGAACCATTAGTACCGTGAAACTGACAGACCGTTACATTGGCTGTAGCATCAAATAATACTGAAACACCACCAGTAGGAGCACTACCAGACCATTTAAGTCTAGAAATACTTAATGCCGAATTACCAGCAGTCCAGTATCGTAAGTGATTCGCTGCGACCAATACTGTATTAGCAGTTGAATGTGCTGTAATGTTAGATACGATGATCGCTTGCCAGTCCGTATCTCTTAAAATTGTGTTGACTATTGCCATTTGTTTTCTCCTCGAGGCGGAAGCGGGACCCCATCATTGTTACAATTACTTCTCTTTAATGTACTATTTATAATAAATTTAAACATAAAAAAAGACCTCCCCGGAGGGAGGTCTCAGAAAACACTTTATTGTTATAATAAGTGTGTTTTTTCTATTACATCAGATTGTTGATCTGAACACGACGATAATACACGTTGTTATTCACCGCACCGGCACCGTCTGTAGCAGCGGCTGTCTGTGCGAATGGATTAACTTGCATACCATATCGAGTCTTGAAACCAATCTTCGGCTGGAAGCTGTTCTCACCAACGGCACGAACCATCTGCAACGGAACGTACGGGCAATAGAACAAGCCTGCATCATAAGGCGATGTGCCTTTATAACCAACCAAGTAGTACTGGTTAGCATATGCACCTTTTGGTGTACCAGCGGCAGGATACGGAGCGACCATGTTCATATAAGGATCAACATAGACTTTGAAGCGACCATTCAAAACACCAGCGAATGTGTTGCCTGTGGAGTCAACATTGAGGTTATCAGACAGGTTTGAACCGTAGTCAAGCAAACCAGCCATCGTGAGCGCAGAAGCGATATCAGC
>CAYVQV010000091.1:0-3643 GCA_964454035.1 uncultured Candidatus Nitrosopelagicus sp.
GCTGCTGCTTTTTCAGCTGCTGCTTTTTCAGCTGCTGCTTTTTCAGCTGCTTGATCTGAACCTGCAAGTTTAGACAATCGTGCTTCTAATTGTGCAATTTTTTTCTCCAATTCTGCTGCTTTTGTTGCAGCAGCGGAGGATCCTGCTTTTTTAGTTGTTCTCGAAGTTGTTTTTGAAGTTTTTCTCGAAGTTTTTCTTGGAGTTGATTTCTTAGTTGTTTTTGAAGTTTTTCTTGAGGTTGATTTTTTAGTTGTACGTTTCTTTGCAGTTGCCATTGCAACGACTATAAATTCGGGCTTTATTTGCTTTGTGCTTGGTATTTGCTACGAATATGATCTGTTTTATAAAGAATATTTGTTCAGTAATAATATGGACGATTTCGAGAAAGAATATCCTGGGTTTGATTGGAAAAATACCCCTGCCTATAAACATCCAGGTGGAAAAAACTGTCCTTGTCCAAAACATGAATACATTAGAGAGCAAATAAATTTTGCAAAGCAAGTTAACGAATCTGGTTCAGATGCAGCAAAAGTTACTTTGAAATTTTGCCCCGAACACTACAAAGTCTACATGGATGAAGTTATTCCAGCAATGCCATTAAAATATAAAATTTTAACAAAAATTGCATTAAAATTGGGTGCTATACAAATTGAACACTTGACTCATATGCAATCCGACATGTGTTTTTACTGTAAATTTGGTTCAGGTGGACATGGAAAGAAAAACGAATTACCGCCAATGCCATAACTACATTGGGTTTATCAAAACTTTGGGTCTATTTGGAGTATCATGATGACATTTCTTTTCACAAATTGGACATATCTTTCTATCAAGAAAGATACATTGACAAATATGTGATTGTAAATAGCTTTCAGCAGATTTTGTAAATTCTCCAGTACCATTACAAAATGGACATTGAGAACTAAGTAATTCTATTTCTCCATTACCCTTACAAACTAAGCAGTTTTCAGAATTTTCCATTATAAAATTATCCAAAGAAGTGATTAAAACTCTTACCTTATGAAAAATAATTTACAATCCCGTTAACCTTATACATTCATCATGATGAGTGGTGTCGTGGCTATTGAAGATATACATGAGTTAATCGAAATTCTGGAAAAAAATGGAGAACTAAAAAGGATCAAAACAGAAGTTGATACCAATTTAGAAATTGCAGAAATTCTTAGACGTGTAATGTATGACAACGGTCCAGCAATATTATTTGAAAATATTAAAAATTTTGATATTCCAATTCTTGGCAATGCATTTGGTTCAATGAAACGTTTAGAACTTGCACTTGAAACAAATGACTTTACAGAAATTGGTCAACGAATTGCAGATATGACAAAGATGGAGATACCATCAGGAATATTAAATAAGATTAGAAAACTGCCTGAACTCTCTAAAATGAGTGAATCATTTCCAAAATTAGAGAAAAGTGGTCCAGTAACAGAGACAGTTAGTGAGAACCCAACTTTTGATAAAATTCCAATTCTAAAATCATGGCCAAAAGATGCAGGAAATTTTATTACATTTGGTCTAACTGCAACAAAACATCCTGAAACAGGAGTAAGAAATCTTGGAGTTTATAGAATCCAGATAATAGATAATACACATGCATTAATGCACTGGCAAAAACATAAACGAAGTGCAGAACATCATGATATCTCAAAAGAAAAAAATAATAAAATTGAAACTGCAATAATAATTGGTGCTGAACCTGCAACAGTATTTTCTGCAGTAGCACCAGTTCCAGAAGGATTAGATAAGTATCTTTTTGCAGGAATTACAAGAAAAAAAGGCATTAAAACAGTAAAATGTAAAACTATTGATCTGGAAGTTCCAGCAAATGCTGATATTGTTTTAGAAGGATATGTAGATTCATCTGACATTAGAGATGAAGGTCCATTTGGTGATCATACTGGATACTATACACCAAAAGAACCATTTCCAACTTTCACACTTACAGGAATTATGCAAAGAAAAGATCCAATCTATCTTACAACAATTGTTGGTAAACCTATCTTAGAGGATGCATACATTGGTAAAGTTATTGAAAGTGCATTTTTACCGATGATTAGAATGTTCCATCCTGAAGTTGTAGATTTTGATATGCCAGCGGCTGGATGGTTTCAAGGAATGGCAATAATTTCAATTAAAAAGAGATACCCTGGTCAAGCAAAAAAAGTCATGATGGGATTATGGGGAATGGGACAGCTATCTCTAACAAAAATGTTCATCGTTGTGGATCATGATGTAAATGTTCATGATATGAATGATGTAATTTGGGCTATTACAACTAGAGTAGATGCTGCACGGGATATCACAATAATAGACAAAACACCAACAGATACACTTGATCCAGCTTCCCCACTTGTTAATTTAGGCTCAAAATTAGGAATTGATGCCACACAAAAAACTTTGGAAGAAGGATTTGAACGAGAGATCCAAGAACAAGTCAAAGTTGATGATTCAACAAAAACTCTTGTGGATTCTAAATGGTCAAATTATGGGATTTAATGAATGCATACAGAATTATAGAAATTATCCCGTTCTTCAACTGAATAATCAATTTGTTTAATTGAATCAATTATTCTTTTATCTGTGAGTTCAGTTGAACGAGAGCCGGTACAAGAAACTACCTCTTCTCCAATCAAAGTTCCACCAAAGTCATCTGCACCATATTGTAATGCAAGTTGTGCCATACCAACTCCGTTTGTTAACCATGATGACTGTATATGATGAATTAGTCCATCAAAAACAAGTCGTGATATTGCAATCATTTTCAAAAGCTGTGTGCCGCCAGCACCATATCTAACAGTACCATCCTTTTGCATGAGTGTATTATTAGGTTCAAAACTCCATGGAATAAACGCCATAAATCCATTTGTCTTTTTCTGTAGTTCAACAATTTTAGAAAAATGCTCTGCTATATCATTATCAGATTCAACATGACCATACATCATTGTAGCAGATGCTGGTAAATCTAACGAAAATGCTTCATCCATTATTCTTAACCATTCGTTTGTTGTAATTTTCTTTGGACTAATTATTTCCTTTACTGAATCAGTAAGAATTTCTGCACCAGCACCAGGAATAGATTGTAAACCTGCATCTTTTAATCTAGATAGAATTTCTTTTGTGCTTGATTTCTCAACTTTAGCAATCATATCAATTTCAGAAGTAGATAATCCATGCACACCAACGTCAGGAAAATCTTTACGAATCATTCTAAACGAATCCTCATAATATTCAATTCCAAGTTCTGGATTATGACCACCTTGAATGAGAACTTGTCTTATTTTGAACAAATCCCAACCGGTTTTAACTCTGGTTTTAATTTCATCAAGTGTTAATGTATAGGATTCATCATGATTTGGTGGACGATAAAATGCACAAAACTTACAATCAGTAATACAGACGTTTGTATAATTCAAAATAATATTATTAACAAATGATGCTTTTTTTCCAAATCTTTTTCTAGTTAAATAACCTGCAACCATACCCATAAGAGAAACATCATCAGAACGTATTAGCCTAAGACAGTCATCTTGATTTGGTCTATTTCCATTCAGTGAGTTTTCAAGAATATCCCCAATTTGACTAGAATGGATTTGTTCGGTTAATTGACTCAATAACCATC
>CAYVQV010000092.1:0-3564 GCA_964454035.1 uncultured Candidatus Nitrosopelagicus sp.
TTCTAGTACCAATTGTGGCTGTACCAATTATTGATGCGATTAATCCAGATGCTCCTATTAAGATTGGATATGCAAAGTTTTCAGGTGACCCAATTAGCGCTGCGATTAGTAAAGATGCCAAAATTGTTACAATGTAAGATTCATAGACATCTGAACCCATACCTGCGGCATCGCCTACGTTATCACCTACATTATCTGCAATTGTAGCAGGATTTCGAGGGTCATCTTCAGGAATATTTGCTTCTACTTTTCCTACCAAATCTGCACCCATATCTGCAGCTTTTGTAAATATTCCACCACCGATTCTAATGAATAATGCTATCAAACTTGCACCGATACCAACACCTGCAATAGTAATTGGGTTTGGGAATATCATATACAAGATTGCTGTTGCAACTAGTGCCATTGCAGGAACTGCTAGACCAACAGTTGCACCACCTCTAAAGGCAATTGCAAATGTTTTACCTAAACCAGAACTTGTTGCATTAGCTGCTCTCACAGCTGCTTTTACAGTAACTTTTAGTGAAATAAATCCTGCAACTGCAGAAAGTGTTGCACCAACTGCAAATGCAATTCCGTTTGATGCACCAATAAAAAATCCAATAATTACAGATAAACCAATTGCTATTGGAACAATAATTCTCATCTCACGTCTCAAAAATGCTGCGGCTCCTTGTCTTACAGCTTCTGAAATTTCAAGCATTTCTTTTGTGCCAGGTTTTTGTTTTGCAACCCAGGCAGTATATAATCCAGCAACTGCAAATGAAGCAATTGCTGCGATAACAGGTAAAATGACCTCTAAAGGCAAAGGAAGGGTATCTTGAATAGCCATCTTAATAATCAGAAACGAAATTCTGAAGAATATAAATCATCAATAGTACATATCCTATTTTCGTTTTTTATATGCTGAAAATGTTCTACCTTTCAGACCTAGTCGTACAAGTTTATTGAAACGTTTTCCATGACTTAGATAAGGAAATCTATGATGGATCAATTCGTGTACAATTGTATTTTCTAGTATTTTTTCATCTGGAATTTTTTTTACATTGATAAATACAGAATTATGTTCCAAATATGCGACTCCATAATATTTGTAGGCAGTAGTTCGACGACCTTCTGTAATTTCTTTTGGAGCCAAAAGCACTTCTTTACTTGTTAAATAGACATTTGGCTCCATGATTGAAAATCTATTGGAATAAACACCGATTTTTTCTAATATAGATAATCTTCTATCATCATCTAACTTCATAGTAATTTTTAAAAAATAATATCTATATTGGATAGTGTCAATTGTTACTGGCTTTTTCATAAATTAAGAGGTCAGAGTTTAGTGTTGTAATCATAATTCATACAGCCACCGTCTCATCATCCCTTATTTCATTAAATTAACTATTTTTTGTACTTTCTCTTTTACTTCCTGAGTTATATTGACAATAACTATGCCTTCATTTGGTTGTCCATACATAACAACATAGTTTTCAGGAGAATAGAGACATACAGGAAGTACTAGTAAATCCTCTTCACCATCAACTGTTATTCTTACAGGTGGATTTGATTCAAATGCTTTCTTAATACTTGATATACTATCAGGAGAAATTTCTCCTGCGGCATTCTTACAATTGAGATTTGTTACAACTGACTCTGATTCCAGAGACATGCGTTTGACTCTTTTTTCTTGGCCATCAATTATTTGTAAAAATGGAACAAGTCCAATTTTTAGAAGTTTTTCAGTTGTGGCATCTCCTACAGTTATAATTATGGAATTAGCATATGTTTTTTTGATAATCTCTTCTTGTTCTGAATCATTTTCTAAAACTAATCTACCTAATGGAATTTTTAATTCATTGCGTAGATTTTCTGTTAAATTCAATATCACTAATTAGATGATTGTGCAGTTTCTGCTTGCATTTCTTCTTGAAGTTTTGCTGCAACAATACTACATTGTGCAGCAACATTTTTTGCTGAGGTTCTAAATGCTTCTGCACTTGGTGATTCAGAATCTGTCATCATAACGGGTTTACCTAAATCTGAGCCTTCCATTATACCAGAATTAAGTGGAACCTCACCTAAAAATGGAATATTATGTTTATCGCTTATTTTCTTTGCACCACCATTACCAAAAATATAATGTTTGTTAGAGCAATCAGGGCATAAGAAATAACTCATGTTTTCTACTACACCTAAAATTGGAACGTTTAGTTTTTCAAACATTCCAATAGCTTTGACTGCAACATTACTTGCAACATCTTGTGGAGTTGTAACTACTAGAATTCCTGTTATAGGAATGGTTTGTGCAAGTGTTAAAGGAATATCACCAGTTCCTGGAGGAAGATCAACTATTAGATAATCAAGATCTGACCAATTTGTATCAACTAAAAATTGTTTAAGAATGCCAGAGATTATAGGACCTCTGTAAATAGCTGCTTGATGCTCTTGCTCTGCAAAAAAACCAAACGATACTACTTTAAGATTATTAAATTCAGCCGGTTGTAGTTTATTATCTTCTACTTCCATTGCACCATCTTTCATTCCAAGCATTAATGGTATTGATGGTCCATAGATGTCAGCATCCAATAAACCAACTTTGGCTCCGGTTTGAGATAATGCCAAAGCAAGATTTAATGACACAGTTGATTTTCCAACTCCACCTTTTCCACTTGCAACACCGATGACATTTTTTACAGTTGCCATTGCTTCATCAGCGTCTAGTGAACGACCTTCCATGACTTTTGCTGTAACTTTCATGTCAAAATTTTTTATATCATCTAATTCGTCTATTGCTTTTCGTACATCTGCCTCAATTTCATCATTAAATGGACATGCAGGTGTGGTTAGTTCTAATGTAAATTTTAAATCACCTGTATTCAGTTCTAAATCTTTTATCATTCCCATTGACACTATGTCCTTTTTTAAATCAGGATCAATTACAGTTGCCAATTTTTCTAGAACTTGATCTACTCCAACCATTACCCAGAAACATTCTACACTTTATTTAAAATTAGATTTACTTAGTCTAAACTAATTGAATTTGTCATTAAATTTGGATAAAAAATGGGGTTTATGGCAAAAAAATTGTTTTTTTGGCATAAAATTATCAATGTTTACCCAAAGGTTCATAAATTGAAATTCATAAAAAAAATTTGCACTTGTTTTCTGTTTCAACACTTGTAGACATTGTAAGGATACCACCTAGTCTATTTGGTACAACTCTCAAAAAAGCAGCTGAAAATATTTTAAAGTCAAAATATGAAAGTATGATTAATCAAGACTTGGGATACATTGTCATGATAATGGGTGCTAAAGTTAATCCTTTAGGAAAAATGATTCCTGGCGATGGTGGAACGTTCCATAGAGTGGAATTTCAAGCTTTAACATTTTATCCAAAACTACAAGAAATTGTAAATGGTGAATTAGTAGACATTACAGATTTTGGTGCATTTGTTAGAATTGGACCAACTGATGCATTATTACATTTATCACAAGTCATGGATGATTATCTAAAAAGTGACGTTGCATCAGGAATGATCATTGCAAATCAAAGTGGTCGAACATTAAAGGTTGGTT
>CAYVQV010000093.1:0-3559 GCA_964454035.1 uncultured Candidatus Nitrosopelagicus sp.
TGATTTATCCAAAAATGGTAGAAATTGGAGACAATGTAACATTAGGTTCACATTCCATGATTTTTGCACATAGTAATCCATCAGCAAATTTATTTTTAAAACAAGGAGACTTTCCAAGAAAAATCTCGAAAGTTAAAATAAAATCTGGTGCAGTGATAAATCCAGGTGTAATAATCATTGCAGGTGTAACAGTGGGGGAGAATTCAATAATTTCACCAAGAAGTGTTGTAACACAAGATATACCAGATTATTGTATTGCAGTAGGAAATCCTGCAAGGGTAATAAAAAAAATAAATCATTAGTTGATGAATTTGAATTTACTTGGAATTGATTTTGAAGAGTGGTATCACCCTCAATTAGTAAAACCATTTGTCAAAGATATGAAACATCAACCAAAAATAACCAAAGGTATTGAAAAAATAATAGAATTATTAAGAAAGAATGAAACAACTGCAACTTTTTTCATGGTTGGAGAAATACTTGAACAGGAACCACTAATTTTAGATATAATACTTGAAAATGGACATGAAATTGCTTTTCATACAATGACTCATTCAAATCTAAATGAACTCACTAAAGAAAAATTTCTCAAAGAATTAGATACTTTTGCAGATATAACAAATGGGAAATCAAAAGGATTTAGAGCACCAACATTTTCTTTGAACAAAAATACAGCATGGGTAATTGATGCATTATTAGAAAAAAAATATGTATATGATAGCAGTATTGTTCCAGTGAAGACTCAACTATATGGATTTTCTAATTGTGAATTAGAACCATTCAAAATATCAAATAAATCACTTACGCAAAATGATCCAAATGGTAAATTATTAGAATTTCCATTAATGATTGGTAAGTTTTTTGGTAAAACTATGCCTACTGGAGGAGGATTTTATCTTAGATTTTTACCATTAAAAACTTCATTAAAATCAATATCTAATTATGAAAAAAATAATAATCCTGCAACAATTTATGTTCATTCTTGGGAATTAACTCCTGAATATATGCCAAAAATTGGACTACCTGTAAAAGAAAAATTTGTTACGTTTCATAATATTAAGAAAACTTACTCCAGATTAGATGAGATACTAAGAAAATTTGAATTCACATCATTTGATAATTATTTAAAAAAAAATAATTTATATTAAATCAGTCTAAAAAGAATTTAGTGTTTTTTTGATTCCTTCTTCCAATGAAATTTTTGGTTTCCAACCTAAAGATTTTAGTTTTGCATTATCAACAATAAAATTTCCAACATCAACTTTTTTTGTATAAGTTGGAGATGGAACAAAATTTATTTTACAATCAGTAGTTTTTCTTAATGATTTAGCTAGATCGTAAAACCATGTTTTCTTTCCAGAAGATATCCAATATAGATTTCCAGGTTTTCCTTTTTTTATAATAGAATTAATTCCTGAAACAACATCGGACACATAGATAAGATCACGAAAGAATTTACCTTTTTTATAAATTGTAATTTCTTTATCTTTGAATGCAGAATGAATGATAAAATTGACTGCATTCTTTTTAGGAATTATTTGTTCTCTTGGACCATAAGAGTTTGTTATACGAAAAATACGTGTATCAATACCATATACCTGATGGAATATTTTGCAGTAATATTCTGATAAAAGTCGATTTGCACCATAGATAGTAGTTGGATCACAAATTGAATTTTCATTTACAGGTAATTTTTTAGGTTTTCCAACTACAATGAAAGTACTTCCAAGAATAAATTTACATTTTTTATTCAGAGCTCTAATTTTTTCGAGAATAAATAAAGTCGACTTTGCATTAACATCAACATCAGATAATGGTTTTTCAAATGAAGCAGAGTGAGAAGTGTTTCCAGCCAAGTGAATTATAATGTTAGGTTTTGTTTTTTCAAGAAATGTTCCTAATTTTGAAAAATTTGTTACATCCAGTTTTTCTATTTTTACGTTTTTAGATTTATGAGGAATATTTGCTTTTTTTGAAAAGCTTTTGGAAATTAAAATAATTTGATGGTTTTGTTTCGATAATAAATCTGATAAATGACTACCAATAAAACCCAGACCGCCAGTTATTACAATTTTCATATTTAATAAAAAATATCTGACTACAAATTGATTATGGTGAAATTGTTAGTATAATATGATTTATCCATACAAAATATTATCTACCGTTTAAGAAATATGTGTGTATGAGTTCATTATCGATAATTTTTATAGTTGCAACATATCCTGCCACATACGGACATACATCTGTCATAAACAACTTATGCCAAGGATTGAATGCTCTAGGACATAAAACAGCAATTGGAGCATTCAATTTTGACGATGACCCACCAAAGAATGTTGAGAAAGTTCAATTAAACAAATTTGAATTATTAAAATCAGGAGTTAAATCACTTAATTATGATATCATACATCCTCATCAAGCACAAGTACTCTATTATCTATTAGCAAAAAAACCTGACAAACCAATAGTTTTTCATTATCATGCAGCTTCCAATATTGTTCAAGAACTAAATCTAAAATTTTCAATGTCTCTATTCAAGAGTAAAATCTCAAAATTTATTTCAGTTTCAAAAAAAGCATCAAACCATTTAAAAGAATGGATAGGAGAATGTGATGATGTTGTAGTATATAATGGAGTTGACACAAAATTTTTTAATTCAAATTTGGAACAACCATATAAAAAAGGTACTCCACAACTTCTCTTTGTAAGTGTTTTAAGAAAATATAAAAAAACTGATGAATTAATTAATGCAATGCCAAAGTTGATTAAAAAATTTCCTAAAGTACATTTGCAAATAGTTGGAAACGGAGAAGAATTTATTACTTTAAAAGAAATGATTAAAGGAAAAAAATTAGAGAATTATGTTGAAATGACAGGAAGAATCGATGATGATGAATTAAAGTTAAGATATTCTTCAAGTGACATATATGTTTCAGCAAGTACTAATGAGCATTGTCCAGTTCCAACATTTGAAGCAATGGCATGCGGAAAACCATTAGTTCTGTCCAAATTAGAATCACATGATGAGATAATTGATGCATCAAATGCAGGATTAACATTCTCATTTTCAGATGTTGATGATTTGTGTCAAAAGATCGAAGAAGTTTATGAGAGAAAAGATGAATATGGTAATGGAGCAAAAAAATTTATTGTTAGCCATGGTTTAGATGAATTTTGTAAGAGAGTAGAGGAAATTTATAATAAAGTTCTTAACCAATAATTTAAAAATCTGAGATATGAATATTCGGAATATATCTGATGGAGAATAAATGACAAAAATTGATTTTAATTCTGCATTGATTACAGGGGGTGCGGGTTTTATTGGAAGTTATATTGCTGAAAAATTAGTAAAAGAAGGAGTAAATACTAAAGTTTTAGATAATCTGGCTACTGGAAAAAAAGATAACCTCACAAATTGTTTTGGGAAAGAAAATTTTTCATTTTTGGATTATGATTTAGGAAGATTAGAAGAAACAAAAGAAGATTTTAGTAATATAGACGTAGTATTTCATTTTGCAGCTGATCCAGAAGTAAGAACAGGATATGATAATCCAGAAAA
>CAYVQV010000094.1:0-3554 GCA_964454035.1 uncultured Candidatus Nitrosopelagicus sp.
GGTTGATTTGTATTTGAAGTCATAATTTTATTAGTTTTAAAACCGTATTTAAAATAAATTAAATACGTCCTATTTCAAAATATAATAAATGGAAAGATTACGAATTATCAAGGAATTATACAGTCTTTTTGTACTTAAACGAAAATTATACATGTTTCCAATACTAGTCATTCTAATTGCCCTAATTGGTGTCACTTCTCTAGCACAAAGTGGATTAATAGCATTAATTTATCCAATTTAACATGCGTACTTCATCTCCTAGAATAAAGGCATTAACTGTTACAATTGGTGTTTCTTTTTGGTTTTTTATTATTACCACAACGACACAAGTGTTTTCTATAGAAATATTCCTAGGGTTTGTAGCTATAATCTTATTCATAACACAAATTTTTGCCTTCAAACTTTCTAAAGCACTAGATAAATTTGCTATAATTAATTCAAAAATTTTTTTAGGAATTGTGTTTATTTTCGTTATTTCCTTGTATGGTATTTTCTTTAAAATACTAAAAATTGATCTCTTTAGACAAAAACCTAGTAATAGCTACTGGCTTGAGATGGAAGAATTAGATGACTCGAGAATTTTGAGGCAGTATTAGAAATGTATATTCTTGGTATATCATGTTATTATCATGATTCTGCAGCATGTATAATAAAAGATGGTAATGTTATCACATCTGTAGAAGAAGAAAGATTTTCTAGAAACAAGTTTGATGATGGTTTTCCAGAAAACGCAATAGACTATTGTCTAAAAGAAACAAAAATTAAACCAAATCAGATTGATATTATTGCATTTTATGATAAACCTGTACTAAAATTTGAGAGACTTTTAGATAACTATATTGCAGTTGCTCCAAAAGGACTAAGTAGTTTTTTGGACGTTATTCCAAAGTGGTTACATGCACGACTATGGATTAAAAAGCAAATTAAAGATCATCTAAAAGGATTTACAGGTAAAATTATTTTTCCTGAGCATCATGTTTCCCATGCAGCACACACATTTTTTACTTCACCTTTTGAGGAATCTGCAATTCTAACAGTTGATGGGGTAGGAGAATGGACTACAACATCATTTGGAATTGGAAATGGTTCAAAAATAAAACTAACTAATGATATAAGATGGCCACATTCATTGGGATTATTTTATTCTGCATTTACATATTATCTAGGTTTTCAAGTTAACGAAGGAGAATACAAGTTAATGGGGCTTGCATCATATGGTAAACCAAAATATTATGATATTATAATGGATAAACTAATTGATGTTAAAGAAGATGGAAGTTTTCGACTAAACCTGAAATATTTCTCATTTCACTATGGTAAATTTATGATGAATCAGAAATTCGAAGAATTATTTGATCACCCTAGAAGAATTGAAGATTCGAAAGCAGAACAAATTCATTATGATATTGGAGCTAGCGCACAATTAGTTCTTGAAGAAATATTACTTAAAATTGTAAATCACGTTCACAAAACAACCAAACAAAAAAATCTATGCTTAGGTGGCGGTGTTGCATTAAATGGTGTTGCAAATTCTCGTATTCTAAAAGAAGGACCATTTGAAAATCTTCACATTCCTCCTTCTCCTGGTGATGCAGGTAGTGCTATTGGTGCAGCCCAATATGCATATTATTCATATTTGAATAATTCTAGGCAAATTAATTCAGATTACGGTTCTACAATAAAACAAAACATCTACTTGGGACCATCTTTTTCCAATAAAGAGATTAATGATTTTCTTGATTCAGCAAATATTCCCTATGAATATTTTGATAAACAAGATTTGCTAGAAAAAACTGCTAAACTAATTTCTGAAAAAAATGTGGTTGGTTGGTATCAAGATAAAATGGAATGGGGACCACGTGCTTTAGGAAATAGAAGTATTCTGGCTGATCCACGAATTGCAGAAATGAAAGATATATTGAATGAAAAAATCAAACATAGAGAAAGTTTTAGACCTTTTGCACCTAGTATTTTGGAAGAATTTGTTTCCGAGTATTTTGATCTAGATATACCTAGTCCATACATGCTCTTAGTAACCAAAGTAAAAAAACCGGAAAAAATTCCTGCAGTTACTCATGTTGATGGTACCGGAAGATTACAAACAGTTTCAAAAAAATCCAATCCATTATACTATGAATTAATTTCAGAATTTCATAAGATCACAGGTGTACCAGTGGTTGTAAACACATCAATGAATGTAAGAGGAGAACCTATCGTTAATACACCAAAACAAGCATATGAAATGCTAAGAAAAACTGAAATGGATTATCTAGTTTTAGGTAATTATATTATTTCAAAACAAAAAAGTGAGCAAAAATGTCAGTAGTAGTTTCATATAAAAAACAATTTTTGTTGGGAATTATGCTTGTACTAGTTTTCATACTATTCCTTGAAATTTTAGCATTTGCATCATTGTACTTTTATGATTACTGTATGATTGGAAAAAGGGGATTTTATGCACATTTGGATAATTATGAACGTAATCGTATATGTATGGATAATTCAGAAATTAATTTTGGATATAATCCTAATTTGCATATGTTGCCAAATCAGCATAATGGGACAATCAACATTAATCAAGAAGGTTTTAGAGGTGCAGAACTTTTAAAGGAAAAACCAGATAATACGTTTAGAATATTCATGATAGGAGGTTCAACTACTTTTGGACTTTATACTACATCAGATGATTCTACTATCCCAGGATTTTTGCAAGAAATGTTTAATGAACAAAATCTTCCAGTAAAAATAGAGATAGTTAATGCAGGTATAGCATCTGCATTTTCCTATACTGAAACTATGTACATCCAAGAAAAATTAATAGAATTTCAACCAGATATGTTCATAATTTATGATGGATATAATGACTTAAACCGTGAATATGCTGATTATAATTCAGTTGTACAAACTGATAGAACAATAATTTTAGATTCAATTTTATTCATTCAAGATTATATTCCAATTATTAATTTGCAATATATTGCAAGTAGTATTCTAAATGATTTAAAATATACATTAGATTCCAATCAAGTCTTGCCATTTAATTCAGATAATATAGAAAAAAAGGCAGCGATATGGAAAGAAAGATGGAATAATATTTGTAAAATTGGGGAGCAGGAAAATTTTACTACGCTTGTAACATTACAACCTATTATAGGAACTGGAGATAGAGAACTTAGTCCACTTGAAGAACGTTTTTTTAAAGTAAATAATGGAGAGAAAAAAGTTATTGCCTATGAGAAATACATAAAAAAATTGCAAGAACTAGATGATAATTGTATGACAGGAGATCTAACAGATGCACTTGATATATCATCTGGTAAACCTGTTTATCTAGATAGAGTCCATTTGGATGACTATGGAAATAGTTTGGTGGCAGAGAAACTTTTTGAAATGTCATTACCAATAGTGAAGCAAAACTATTTGAAATAATAAACATGGAAATTATATTAATTCATAACTAAAACAATTTACAATTATAAAATTAAATTCTGTTGTAGAATATTTAAAATCTAATTACATTGTTGCTTGTTCTGCTTGATGGAACATCTCGCTTT
>CAYVQV010000095.1:0-3450 GCA_964454035.1 uncultured Candidatus Nitrosopelagicus sp.
TGTTGTTCAGTGGTATCCTGTTGTTCATTTGATTGCTCTTCAGCTCCAGGAGGTGGAGTAGCATTCTTGTACAATTCAGTTGTAATTTCATTTACAAGAGATTTTAATGCTTCAAGTTTAATTTTAATTTGTTCAGTGTCTTGAGTTAATGATTCTTTGAGTTCTTTTACAGCATCTGTTACTTTGATTCCTTTTTCTTGAGGAATCTTATCTTTTAAATCTTGATTAATTAATTTTTCAGTACTGTAGATATAGCTTTCAGCTTCATTTTTAATATCAACTGATTCTTTTTTCTTCTTATCATCTTCAGCAAATTTCTCTGCATCTTCTTTCATTTTTTCAACATCAGCATCAGACATTTTTGAAGACGATTCAACTGTTATTTTTGCATCTTTACCAGTACCAAGATCTTTTGCTGTAACATTTAAAATTCCGTTAGCATCAATATCAAATTTGACATTAATCTGAGGTACACCTCTTGGTGCTGATGGGATTTCATTAAGATTAAAACTTCCTAATGATACATTATCAGATACCATAGGTCTTTCGCCCTGTACAACATTAATTGTTACGGCAGTTTGATTATCTTGTGCAGTAGTGAATGTTTTATCTTTTGAAGTGGGTATTGTAGTATTTCTTTCTATAATTGGTTCTCTTACACCACCAAGTGTTTCAATTCCAAGAGTTAATGGTGTAACATCTAATAATACAATATCACTCGTGACATCGCCTGCAATTATACCGGCCTGTACAGCAGCACCAAAGGCAACTGCCTCCATAGGATCAACTCCAGATTCTGCTTCTTTACCAAGTGCAGTACCAACAAACTTTCTTACTATTGGCATTCTTGTTGGACCACCAACTAGAACAATTTTTGTAATATCTGTTTTAGAAATTTTTGCATCTTCTATTGCTTTATCAATTGAAGATTTACATCTTTGAACAATTGGATTAACAAGATCTTCTAGCTTTGCTCTTGTTAATTTTACTTCAAGATTTTTAGAACCTGAAGAATCTTGTGCAATAAATGGTAAATTAATATCGGTTTCCATTACTGTTGATAGTTCAATTTTTGCTTTCTCACCACCTTCTTTTATTCTAGTCATAGCAGTACTATCACTAGTTAGATCTATTCCCTCCTTTTTCCTAAATTCATCTACAACAAAATCAATTATTGCTTTGTCCATATCAGAACCTCCAAGATGTGTGTCACCAGAAGTACTCATTACTTCAAATACACCTCCACCCATTTCCATTATTGTTACATCTAATGTTCCTCCACCAAAATCAAAAACTAAAATTTTCATGTCTTCTTTACTTTTATCGATACCAAATGCTAATGATGCAGCCGTTGGTTCGTTGATAATTCTGACTACTTCAAGACCAGCAATTATACCTGCATCTTTAGTTGCTTGTCTTTGATTATCATCAAAATATGCTGGTACTGTAATTACGGCTTTGTTTATTGTATCACCGGTAAATGCTTCTGCATCACGTTTAATTTTCTGAAGAATAAAGGCAGAAATTTGTTGTGGTTTGTAGTCTTTTCCTTGAATTTTGTATAAAAAATCAGTTCCCATTTTTCTTTTTGCTTCTCTTATAGTATTATCAGGATTAGTAACTGCCTGTCTTCTAGCAGGTTCGCCAACCAAAAGATCCCCTTCTTTTGAAAACGCAACAATTGATGGAAATGCTTTACCGGCTATAGTTGTACCTTCTGCAGCAGGAATCAGTACAGGCTTTCCACCTTGTATAACTGATGCAGCAGAATTACTCGTTCCTAAATCAATTCCAATAATTTTTTCAGCCATATATTTCACTTATTTTTTTATTTTTTCTTTGATACAATTACCTTAGATGGTCTAATAACATCTTGAGACGAAATATATCCTTTTGCCACTTCTTTTGTTATTGTACCCTCATCTAATGAATCATCCTCTACAATTGAAACCGCTTCATGTAAATTGGGATCAAAGATCTCACCTATTGCATCAATTGGTTTTATATTATTTTCAGAAAGAATAATTTCCATATTTTTCATTATACCGTCTAAACCTTCTGTATTAGTATCATTCTGTGATAAAGCAATTTTTGCACGAATAAAATCTTCATAAATTCCAATAAAATTAAGCATTAGTTGATTTGTTTTGTCTATAACTCTTTGAGATATCTCAGTTTGACTTCGTCTTTCAAGATTTTGATAATCCGCCAATGCCCTCTGTAATTTATCTTCACATATAGAAAATTTCTGCTTATAATCATCAATTACTTGAAATAAATTTTTTGCAAAACCAGTTTCTACTTGATTTTCAATTTTATCTTCTATAGATGAATCAACATCCGAGTTTATTTCGTTTTCATCATCATTTTCTTCTACCATAGTTCTTTATCATATGTTTAGCAATATTATTTTTGCGATAATTCACATAGTGGATTAGCTTTTATTATTATTATATCATTATCCTTTTTATTTTTATGAATATATTCAAAATCAGATTTTGAACAAGCAACAACAATTGTTGTTTTCTCATTTTGAAAAAAATCAATAGAATCTCCGACAGATTCTACGTCATTAATATAATCTTGTAATTTTGTTTGTAGTGTTTGAAGTATGTCAATTTTATCACCTTTCATTTCATTATGATCTAGTGACCATAGAAGTAAAATTTTTGTTCTACTAGCTTTTAATTCATTTTTCTTTAGAACTAATCTAATTTCATCGATAAGTCTTTTGATATAATTATCTACACCCTTTATGCTACCATTAATTATGTACATCAATGTATTTGCACCTTCAAATGAAAGACTAAGAGATCGTAAATCAAAAAGATCATTAATCATATCATCTAAGTAAATTTCACTCAAATCACTTGTACTTAAATCTGATTTTGAAGCTTTATCTTTTGCAAATTTACAAATCTCTAGAATACTTGTAAGTACAGAAAATTGTTTTAGTACACTAATTGCGTGAAAGTGTTCGGATGAAGATATAGCAATAACTTGTGGTTTTTTTTCATTAGATAATAATTCAATTAGATTTTCGTTAGGTTTATCATTATTAGTTCCAATAAAACTTGGTAATTCATTGTTTGTAAGTAATGGATAATAATAATATGAAATATTTTTTGCAACCTTGAAACCAGTAACATGTTCTAATAAAGCCATATTTTCAGAATTACCTCCAAAACCAGTACCTAAACAATAAACTATAGAACTTCCTTTTTTGATATTTGTAACTGCTGTTTTGAATTTTGAATTTATTTCGATTTTTATATCTTGCCCAGTTTTTCGTAATATAGGTACAAAAAATAAAATTTGAGCTTTTGAAATAGCAACGTCAATAGGCGTCATTGATAATAATGGCTCATCGTCTTTTAATGTCTGAACAGTTGGATAGGTTTTAGCTATATCTGATTTTATAGATATTGCAGAAGGTGTTGACTCGTCAAT
>CAYVQV010000096.1:0-3417 GCA_964454035.1 uncultured Candidatus Nitrosopelagicus sp.
CAATAATGAAAAAAGCTCTAATTACTGGTGTAACAGGACAAGATGGTGCATATCTAGCAGAATTATTAGTGAAAAAAGGTTACAAAGTATATGGTACGTATAGACGAACATCGACACCAAACTTTTGGCGTCTTCAATCACTTGGAATTTTTTCGAAAATTAATTTGATTCCTGCAGATCTTTTAGATATGGGTTCCCTAGTTGAGGCTGTACATGTATCAGACCCAGATGAATTGTATAATTTGGCAGCATCAAGCTTTGTCAGCTCTGCATTTGAACAACCAGTAGGAAATGCAGAGCTTACTGGACTAGCAGTTACAAAACTTTTAGAATCAGTTAGAATTGTTAATCCTAATTTAAAATTCTATCAAGCATCAAGTAGTGAAATGTATGGAAATTCAAAAACAAAAATTCAGGATGAAAACACTCCATTTAGTCCTGCAAGTCCATATGGTGTAGCAAAATTATATGCTCACTGGATTACAGACATTTACCAAAAATCATATAATATATTTACAGCAACAGGTATCTTATTCAACCATGAATCCCCACTTAGAGGCCTTGAATTTGTTTCAAGAAAAATAACAAATACAGTTGCAGAGATTTCATTAGGTTTGAAAAAAGAATTAGTTTTAGGAAATCTAAATGCAAAAAGAGACTGGGGTTATGCTCCAGAATATGTTAATGCAATTCACCTAATGTTGAAACAAGACAAACCAGATACATTTGTTATTAGTACTGGTGAAGCACATTCTGTATTAGAATTTGCTAAGATTGCATTTGAGTTGGTAGGATTAAACTGGAAAAAATATGTGAAGACTAATAAAAGATTTTTACGACCTTTGGAAGTTGATTATTTACGTGGTAATCCTAAAAAGGCAAAAAGAAAATTAAATTGGAAGCCAAAAATTACATTTAAGAAATTAGTGGAGATTATGTTAAATGAGGATCTTGATAGATGGAAACAATTTCTAGATGGAAAAACATTTCCTTGGGATGCACCAGCATACCCATCTGAAAGTAACATAATTACAAGACTGAGCAAGGAAAATACTTCAAAAAATAGCCTTAAAAAACGTAAAAGATAGCGTTACAGCAGATGGAAAAAAATAATCCATTAGTAGAAGACATTAAAAAAATACAAGCATGTCGAAACTGCCAAAATGTTGGTTTAAAACACATTCTTAGTATTGGAAATCAACATCTAGTAGATTTTTTAGAAGATGAAGAAGAAAATTTTACTGCACCGTTAGAACTAGTTCTATGTGATCCTGAGAGTAACGGATGTGGTTTATTACAATTACATCACACAGTTTCACCAGACCTGTTGTATAGGAGATTTTGGTATAAAAGTGGAGTAAATCAAACTATTCGTGATGATCTTGAGGAGATTGTGCGTAAGGTCGAACAAAAAGTAAATTTAGAAAATGATGATATTGTTATAGACATTGGAGCTAATGATGGCACACTTTTAAGATTTTATAAAAATAAATCTATAAAATCAATTGGTTTTGAACCAGCAAACAATTTGCTAGAAGAAGCTAGTATTGATACATTTAAGATTTTTAATGAATATTTTAACGCAAAATCGTTTAAATCAGAATTTGGTATAAAAAAAGCACGTGTAGTGACCAGCATCTCAATGTTTTATGATTTAGATAAACCTCATGATTTTGTTGGTGATGTAAAAGATATTCTGGATGAGAATGGAATATGGATACTTCAGATGAATTATTTAGTAACTATGCTAGAAAATAATGCATTTGATAACATTGTTCATGAACATTTAGAATATTATTCTCTACAATCACTTGAATATCTATTAAATAGACATGATTTAGAAGTTTTTGACGTAGAACAAAACAACATCAATGGTGGTAGTATTAGAGTTTATATCAAATTCAAAAACTGTAAAAAATTCTCTATATCAAAAAATGTAGATAGTGTTAGAGAATATGAAACAAAAATTGGTCTTAACAATACAAAAACATATCTAGATTTTGCAGAAAGAATACAAAATCTAAAAGAACAAACCTGTAAATTTATTGAAGATGAAATAAGAGATGGAAAAAAAATCTATGTTTATGGAGCATCAACAAGAGGTAATACACTATTACAGTATTATGGACTTAATTCAGAATCAATTTTAGCGGCAGCTGAAAGAAATCCAGAAAAATGGGGTAAAAAAACTGTAGGTTCAAGAATACCAATAATTTCAGAAGAACAGGCTCGTTTAGAAAAACCTGATTATTTTTTAATTTTACCGTGGTATTTCATAGAAGAATTTGTGAAAAGAGAAAACGAATTTCTTCAGAATGGAGGAAAATTTCTAATTCCACTACCAGAGTTCAAAGTAATTAATTCAAATAGTCTATAATTTATTTTGAATAATACTAGAAATTTGTTTTCCAACAATCTTGAATGTATGATTTTTTTCAACAAAATTTCTTCCATTTTGACCTAATTCTTGACATAATTGATGATTTGATTCTAATTTTTGTACAGCCATAATGAAACCGTTTAGATCCCCCTCATCTACGCGAATTCCAGAATTTGTTGTTTCAACATAGTTTCCAATAGGACCACTTGAGCAACATATTATCGGTCTACCAATACCTTGCGATTCAAGTAGTTTTGTAGGTATTGATGTGTTTATTGAATCACCTTTTATCATTGGAATCAGTAATGCATCAGCTTTTGATAACGTTGAAGATAATTTTTCAATTGGAACAAAATCTGAATCAATTATTAAATTATCAATTTGAAATTTTTCTTTATAATCTTGTAAATATGAAAGCTGTTTACCTTTCCCTCTAATTATAAATTGAATATTTTTATCTTTAAGACTTTTTGCTGCATTTAGTATTATGTCAAAATCATAAGAAGTATTAAGTGAACCAGAATACATTAAAGTGAAAATTTTCTCACGTTCTTTCTTAGAAAAAGTAAAAACTGTTTCATCTATACCATGTGAAATAACATCAATCTTTTCATTATCAATATCATATGACTTATGAATTAATTCTTTAACTTCATTATTCAATGGAATAATATATTTTGAATAATTATATGAAAATTTTGCAAGATTAACAAGTATTTTTTTTAAAATGTTTGATTTTAGAATTTTTTGTTCATAGAGTAATTCAGGCCACATATCATCAACAATTCGTATTACAACTCCACCTCTTATTTTAGAATAGAGATAAGCAGGAATTATTGAAAAAAGATTTGGTTCAAATGCAAGTATTACATCAGGTTTTGATTTAATTGAAAATAATGGGAAAAGTGAACTAATACAGAATGAAAAATTTAGAATTGCACTGTTCTTTACAGAAGTATGAAGCAATGATGGAATCCAAACGCGTATTAAATTCAGATTACAAAATTTTTCTTTCTTAGTTAGTTTATTACGATAAT
>CAYVQV010000097.1:0-3402 GCA_964454035.1 uncultured Candidatus Nitrosopelagicus sp.
AACACTTTCTTAGATTAGCAACTGGTTTGGATTCAATTGTTGTTGGTAAAGAAGAAATTCTTAACGAAATTAAAGAATCAATTAATGCTGCAAGATCAACTAAACATTCTGGCACAATATTAAATAAATTATTTGATAGTACAATTAGAATTGCAACTAACATTAGAAATTCTTCTAAAGTTGGTGAAAATGTACTTTCGATGGGTGATATAGCTGTAAAGATGGCAGAAGAAAATGCTGGTATAGATGGCAAGAAAAAAGTTCTATTAATTGGTACAGGAGAAATTGCTGGAATGGTGGCAAAAACTATGAATCAGAAAGGATATGCATTTGAGATTACTAGTCAACAAATTGAACGTGCAACTGGTTTCTCAAAAAATTTGGGAGGTACACCTGTAGAATTTTTAGATGTTTTATCCAAATTTGATAAATATTCAATAATTATAGTGGCTACTACTGCTGATTATTTCGTTATTACATATGAGAAGATAAGACGAGTAATGAATAATTACAAAAAAGGAATGCTCTTGTTAGATATATCAGATCCTAGGGCAATTGAAGAAACTGTGACACAGGTACCTGGAATAAAATTGCTTTTTAGGGATCAAATTACTGAAATGGATGATGAAAAACTAATGGATGCATTAAAGAAAAAAGTCTCCACAGTAGAAGGTCTGATTGAAAAAGAAGTGCCAATTTTAGAGGCCGCAATGAAGAATCTGGAACCACAACAAGCAGTAAAAGATGTTATTGCCAGTGTGAACTCCATACGAGAACAAGAATTACAGAAGGCCTTGGCAAAGTTAGGTCTAAAAGATAGCAAGAAAATTCAGATAATTGAGGAGTTAACAAAATCTGTAGCAGAAAGTATTATTTCTGTTCCAACAAAGGTTCAAACAACTACAGCAGAACAAGAATCAAAATAATTTCCTAAGTTAATATATTGTCTATATTTTGCCAAAATATGGTAAAAGTCGCATGTCATGACTATGGTTATGATTGTGATTTTACAGTGACTGGTAAAATTGATGAAGTCGTTGAAAAATATAACCAGCATAGTGAAGAAGAGCATGGAATAGAATATGTTAAAGAGGATCTTGAACATAGATTCATGGAATTAGAAACTTCCCAATAATTAAAATTTAACAAAAACCTGCAAAATATTTTGACAAAGCTATATATCTCTCTAGATAATATTTTATTCTACATGGCAAAATTCGTATGTAGAGATTACGGATATGACTGTGATTTTGTTACTGAAGGTTCTAATGAGGAAGTAAGTGCAGCATTTGGAAAGCATAGTGAAGAAGAACATGGAATAGAGTACTCTAAAGAAACACTAACAAAATTTATGCTGGATAATAACTACTAGATAAAATATATTTTTTTAATGTGATTATCCGTAAGATTCAAACTTTACAGAAAAATTTCCATTTTCATCCTTATCTTTTTCTATTCTAAATCCAGCAGGTTTTAAGAAATCCATGCAGCCATCAACTGTTCCTTGCCAGCCACAAACATAGAAAATTGTATTCTCAGGCGTAACCTTTTCACCAACCATTTCTTCAAGAGGAGACATGCCATTGCTCTTTGGTCTCAAAAATGTTTCAACTCTACCAGTTTGACCTTTCCATGATCTGTTAAACCATTCCTGTGGTCTGCTAACTGCTGCAGCATACCTAAAGTTCCATCTATCTCTACCTCTTTCTTCACTTTCTATTTCTAATGAAGTAAATTCATTTTTGAAGCTTAATTCATCAACATAGCTTGAACCATGTAACACAACAATTTCTCTTTTATCACCTACATCATGAAGATGTCTGGCAAATGCCAAAAATGGCGCAATTCCTGTACCACCACCTAGGCAAACAATTCTTCTATTGTCCGGTTCACCGTTAGGTAAGGTGTCACTAATTATGAGAGCATTTCCAGTTGGTGGAATAAATGATACCTCATCACCTACACCTGCATTAAATAATGCAGTTGTTACACGACCTGGCAGTGGTTTACGTACCCATCTAATTACAAATTCATAATATTTTTTATTTTCAGGATGTGATGCAAGTGAATATGCTCTACGAACAATTTTATTATTCTCAGAAGGAATTGGCATTCCTAATGTAAGAAATTGACCTGTTTGAAAATCTGGAATAATTCCATCATCAGGAACAACTCTGAAAATACAAAGATCCTCTTTTAATAATTCGACATATGTTAATTTACCTTTTTTATCAATTGCCATACTCGTTTGATCTGGAGTAACCCGTTAATAAATATCGCCATAATGAGTCCTACCTAAGTTCAATATTATAAATTCAGTTAAATGTTGGTAATCATTTACAAAATTTGTTTCATTCCAAATGATTGAAATGGGCCGGTCGTTCAGCCTGGTAGGATGCGCGCATGGCATGCGTGAGGTCAAGGGTTCAAATCCCTTCCGGTCCACTATTTTTAATTTTTTAAAATTATCTTAAATTCGTCATCATATTTTTCTAATTCTTTTCTTTCATTGTCTGTGAATTTTTCTCCTATGAGAATTGCTGCATATGCAGCGCTTTTTTTAACTTCAATATCTTCATCTAGTATACCACTGTGAATTTCTTTACTAGCTTTTTTTACTCTAAGATGACCTAATGCACCAAAAGCACATGATCTTACCATACTACTATTATCACGTGTTAATGTAAGAATTGAATTTATTGAGTTTTTATCACCTCTATTTGCTAAAATTAGAGCACAGAAACTTCTAATATTTTTTGATTCACTTGTTAAACTAGAAATTAAAATATCTGAAATATCATGATTATTTAGAAATAGAGTACTAAATGCTTCACCTCTAATCTGAATTTCATTATCATTTAATGATGATATAACCTCTCTAATTATTTGTGGATTAGCAGTTTTAGTTTGTGATGATAAAACCAATATTTTTGCATTTTTATCTTTATTTTTAAGGATAGTTGAAATTTCTTCTAATGTATACGTCATAATCTTTCTATGAATTAGGATGAATAAATTCTTGATTAATAGGAATATTAATGAAAAATCTTAGATTTAAATTATACAGAAATAATAATGCATTATGTCAACCGAAACACGAGATACAGTATACATCGGTAAAAAACCAATTATGGCATACGTTACTTCTACGTTAATCCAATTGGCAAATTTACCATCAGTTAGCATCAAAGCACGAGGAATGACAATAGGTCGTGCAGTAGATGTTGCACAAATAATTTCTAGAAAGACCGAGAATGCAGGATACACAATAGGTGAAATTCGCATCGGCTCTGAAAGTTTAGAGTCACAAGACGGAAGGACAAGAAATGTTTCAACGATTGAAATCGAAGTAAAAAGAAATCAATAACCTTTCTTTTTATTATTTTTCTTTTTATTATTTTT
>CAYVQV010000098.1:0-3324 GCA_964454035.1 uncultured Candidatus Nitrosopelagicus sp.
CAATTGCACCTGAAGTACAAAAAATAGGAATTGATGGTCTCAAAAGAGTTCAATTCAATGGAGAATCTGCCTGGATTGAATCTGATACTCCATCATACGCACAGCCTATTGTCACCGAACAACCTGCTGTTATTGAAGAATCTGTACCTCAAACATATGAACAACCAGTAGTTGTTCAACAATCAAACAGCCAATCACTTAGTTCTGAAATGGAATTGTTATCTTTCTACATAACTGCTCTAATTGCCTTGATAGCTATTGCAGTAATTCTAGTCATAATTCTAATCATTGTTAACATGTCACTAGTTGCATCAATCAAGAAACAAATAAGAAATTAATTTTCCAAGTAAAGTTAGTTATTCATCATAACCTACAGTTCTCATGCCATAGCAAGGCTTGTTTCCCTTGGTCCAGCATTTACATGAACAAGAAACAGCTTTTCCAGTTTCTAAATCTTTTACAACTTTGTGAAACACTCCTTCTCTAACTTTTGATTCAATTGGGATTGTTTCGAATTGATCTTTTTCTGTATCTGTCATTATAATGATGACATGATATCTGCTAAGTTATCTGATGCGGTTTCCATGACATCTGGATGATACTCTGTGATTAGATTTGCAATTCTTTGTTTTTCTACAATAAAGTAATTTTTCTTCAAATCAACTTTTTTGTAATTGACTATTTCATCACTTACTAATTTTGATAGATAAAATGAAACTGTGGCATTTGCCTTTCCAACATTTGAAACAATTTCTTGAAATTTGAGTCTGTCATTTTCTAATAATGTGATAAGAATTGCCTTTGGTGTGCTTTGTCTTAGGCGTGAAACAAGTTTTGACTCTTCTTCAGTCATATCATTAATGAAGAATCTTGAAACACGTGTAGTTCTTTTTGTCTTGATTATTCCATTATTTTCTAATTTTCTTACATAGTAACTCAAAACTCCATTTGAGAGGTTTATCTTTTCCATTACTTCTCTGAATCTAATCCCTGGATTTTTTTTAATCTCTAAAATGATTTGTTCCTCTCTAGATTCCATATTTTTTTGACCTCAATCTCTCCTAAATATAGCTAATGCAAGCAATCCAATCATTCCCAACATCATCAAATGTGCAATCTCTGATGGCGATTCTAACAAGTTGTAAACATGAGTTTCTGTTGCATTTAACAACTGAACAATTTCTGCACCTGTAAAAATCATAAACGCAATTGTAGTGATGATCATCTTCTTCGTTCTCATTTTATAATACGCATTAACACTAAGAATTGCCAAAAATACTGAGAAAACAATTCCTGCAGTGTGTAAAAGTAGGTGATAGATATGTGCACCATGGTACACATGAGGCATTAACACTGGTATTGCAAGTGCACCAACCACAACTAAAATAACTGCAGTTAGAAGTTTTGGCTTATTATTTACAAATCTCTGATAACTATACATGTCTAAAATGTCATAAATTCTAATTTAAAGTGACATAGTACAACCATCGAATATCAACTTTAGAATTATTTTAAATAATAATCCCACGCTCACCAGGAGAAAACTCTTTTAAAAAATTCTAAAAGATCTATTTTGTGTAGTTCAAGAGGTTCTGGTTCAAGAGGTTCTGGTTCAAGAGGTTCTGGTTCAAGAGGTTCTGGTTCTACAGGATATTGAGTAGAAATGCTTGTAGGAATAACATTATCTGGAGTTACATGATCATTTGTTGAAATAATATAATCTTCACTTGAAATTTGTTGTGAAACATTTTTAATTTTTTCAGGTCCTGTTTCCAGTTCAATATTTTTTGGATGTTCTATTATTTCATTAATACTTGTGTTTTTAATTTCAGATTTTTCTGAAGTTATGTCATCATTGATTTCAGATATTCTAGCAAATGCTTCAATTTTCTTAAAATCTCCAATTGAAGCAGGTCTTGGAAGTGTTCTATCATAAAATTCTGCATATATGTTATCTCCTGGATTAACTCGTAGGTGGATAATGCTATTAGGTTCTTTTAGTGTACCAAATGGTGCGCCAGCCCCTCTTGTTTCTTTTATCGAGCTCTTACCATCAATGAATACAACTTTTACGGGATATTCTCCATTCCTTTGAGCAATCCCAGTGAAATTTTTGGCATAGTAAGCCTTCACTTCAATTCCTCCTAAATCTGTGGTAGAATAGATTCGGATTGGATATCCAATTTTAGTATCAAACGGCCAACGAAGATTATCAACATCCGTTAATGTTAAAATTCCTTCGTCACCTACAACATATTCTTCATTATCAAATTTCATTTTGGCTTCATTCATAGAATACGTTGCAGTTTTACTCATCACATGATCCTCATGATATCTCCAATTGAAAGTAACAGCCCCATCTTGTTTTGTTTCAACTTTTCCATTACCGTCATCAATAGTTGAAAATTTGTATTCACATTTATTGCCACCATAAACATCCGCGCTGCCATCTCCATTAACATCAGTTCTAAATCCGGATAATTTGATAGAACCATAAAACAAGCCATGATTGACTCCTGTTTCTATAAATCCATTGCAATCGCTTCTCTCTATTAGAGTAAATCTGCCATCTCTTGAATTTACACTAATTGGATTCTCATCAGTATTACCTAAAGTGTCAAGTTTGAATTCATCCGCATTCCATCCAGGTGCCCAAATTAGTACGTAAATTCTACTTGTCCATGAATATCCATCCAATCGCTCTTTACATGAATCCATAATTTCACCTGGGCCGACCGTGTCTAGATTGTAAACCTTACTAATTGGATTATTTGCACAAAAAAATACCTTTAATGATCTTTCTACGTCCATATCTTTAGTAGGTGGAGGTGGTATCTCATTAGAAACGAATGTGTCTGCATATGCAGAACTTATTTGATTAATTGAAACAAATGATACCAATACAAGAAAAATTACAATAAACTGTATTCTAAGATCTACCATAAAACTTGCAAATTATTTTTTTTTATAATGTAATCTGGTTCATTTGACAATTGTACTAGATTATTTAATATTAAAATGATTGAAAAAAAATTTAATGAATAAAAAATCACTCTTGATAATTGCATCTATTTTTGTGGGACTTGGTATCTCGGCATTTTTGTACAGTGATGTAAATAATACTTCGGAAGTTTTACTAGTCGAAGAAGACATTTCAAAAATTCATACTTCAAATGTATTTTCTGAACCTACTACAATTGCTCAAAGTATGAAAGCAGCACAACCAGCACCAAATGTAACAATTGGTGATGATGGTAAAATCTATGTTTTATACCAAGATACAGTTGACGAAAAAACTAACATTTTCTTAAAAACATCTACTGA
>CAYVQV010000099.1:0-3301 GCA_964454035.1 uncultured Candidatus Nitrosopelagicus sp.
TGTGTTAGAACATGAACTTTGGCATTTTTGAACGGAACTAATTTTCCATTCATCCAAATTTTTCCTATTTCTTTCATGTGATAAAATTATCAGGTCGTAATTTAAAGAATTATTGAATAAGTAATATAGAAATCCATGAATTACAAGCCTGAACTATGTAAACTAAATAGATCAGATTAAATAACGAATTTGATCTATGATAAGTAAGCGTGTTTTGGGTAACGCCGGACTAATTCTAGACGATGGTCCAAGAACAAACCCAGAATGGCACTACTGGTCACTCGACCTTTAGCGCCATGTTATTAATTAAATAAATTTAATCTTCGATCTTTCTGAGTGTATTGCCTTAATTCCTTCAGCAATATTATCATCTGAATCCTCAATTACAATAATTATTCTTGAAGTTTCTTCTTGTGCATCAAGATTCAAAATATTTAGTCCTGCATCACCAATTCTTGAACTTGCTTTTGATGCAATTTGTTGAACTCTCCACATCTCATCACCAATTAATGTAATTACTCCTCTTTGATATGAGATATTTGCTAATGAATCAAAGCTTAGGACGTACTTCTCATTTCTATTTACATAGTCTGCATCAAGAAATAAAATCCTAGTAAATTCCATTCCATCTTTTGTAAAAGGTGATAAAATTATGAATTCACTATATCGCTTTTCTCGTTCTAATGATTCTAGTAAATTTTTTGCACTAGATGATTCAATTCTTAATATGGCACAATTTTTCTTTCCTGTAACTATCTTCAAAGGATGACCATTCTTGTCAGTTGGTTTTCTTTGAATTGTAGTAATATGTTCTGGTTTATTCATATCTGTAATTACAACTGAAATTTCTACACCATTTTCAACAATTTCTTTAATTGCAATTGGATCTATAATTTTCATTCCAAACATACCTGCTAGTCTAGCTTCATTGTATGATAGATCGCTTATTTGATCTAATTCATCTTGAACAATTTTTGGATCTGCTGAAACTACTGAACTATCTTTTTCTAGATCAATTTTTGTGTCATATTTTTTATGAAACAAAATTCCTATATCAGCAGCTGTTCTATCAGAGCCACCCCTTTCATATGTGGTAATTATTCCATCTTCAGTTTTGCCAATAAATCCACCAATAGTAACTACATCATTTTGTTTGATCAAATCTTCTAATTTTTTAATACGTTCATTAGATTTAGCAAAAAGAAAGTTTGTTGATTCAATATTTTCATCTGTTATTATAGGCCAGTCATCTAATGAGATTGTTTCAGATTTTATTCCATTACTTTTTAGTACAAAATTTAGAACATGTGACATTAAAACTTCACCAGAATATGCAAGTGATTTTGCTCTAGTTTCATCTTCAAATTTACCTACACTTTTGGCATCTTCCAAAGATTTTGAAGCCAGAACTAACATGTCATGAATTATCTTCTTACATTCCTCTTTGTAATCATCATTTACCATTTCAAGAATTTTCGAGTATGTTTCTTCAATTGCAACTGTCGTGTAGTTTTCATTTTTTGCTGCAGATTTTCCCAAATTCAGCATTATATCCGTAAGTGACTTTCCAGTGTCGCTAGATAATGGTGCTGAGCAGACAGCTATAATCTTCGAACCTTCCTTCAATTGCTTTATTCTTTGCAGTATGGTAGGCAATCCTTCGCCATTTTTTCCTATTGCACTTCCACCAAATTTTACAACAATTAGTTTTTCCATTACTTAATTAAAAAAACTCACGTGATATTAATTATTGACTATTTCCAGATAGCACAAGTTCTATAGCACTGCTTGCATTGATTGCACCGTATGATTTAATGGGATTTCTATTTTCTTTTAATTTTTCCCTGATTAATTGCTCTAATCTAAAAATATCATCAAAAGAATAACCTAGTTCTTTTGCATTATCCTCTTGTTCAAAATGATCCTTTATTGGAATAAAGATCCCAGGTGTTCCATATGTAATTGATTCATCAATTGTTGATTTTCCAGCAAGAGAGATTACAGCATCAGATGCATGAATTATTTCATGAAGGTTTGTTACAAATCCTAAACTTTTGATATTTTTTTCAGTATTTTCTTGTAAATTTGGTCCAGATACTATAACAAGTTCTACTTCATCATTATTTTTTAATGCCTCTATTGTTTGTTTTATTAAAAATTTTCCAGCATCTGTTCCGCCAACACTTAGTGTTATAGTTTTTTTACTAAATCCAAATTTTTTTCTTAACTCTTCTCTAGTATTAGTAATATGACGAACAATAGGTCCTGTTCTAATTATATTTTTTTCATTTTTTCCATTTTCAGGAATAATAATTTTATCACATTTTTTAATTATTTCTCTCATCGTGCCGTTCATTTTTTTTTCTATTATACTTCCAAATCCTTTAGTAAATCTTGTTTCAAGAATGTCAGTTACTAGAATATTTGGAATTCCTAATTCCTGTGCAACAGCAATTGATGCAAAATCTTCATCACTTATGATAATTTTGGGTTTATTTTTTAAAATTATTTCTTTTGAGATTTCTTTACAGTTTTTATAATATTTATAATATTTCCAAAGCCACTTTAGTTGATTTTTAAGCAATCCTTTTTCTACATCAAATTTTGGTGGCTGATAAACATCTTCTACATTATATCCACATTGTTTAAAAAATTTTGTTGCGGCATTTCCTGTAAAAAACTTGTAAGAAGAATTTTCCAAATTATCTATTATCGCACTATCTCTTGTTGCATGTCCTAAACCAATTGGACTTGAAAAAAATGCAATTTCACACATAAAAAACTTATTCGTAACTTCAATAAAATTTCACATTATCAAAGATTTAAATGGATTTTAACGAGAAATTTTCAGAGGGCTCGTAGTCTAGCTCGGTTATGACGTCGCCCTTACACGGCGAAGATCCGGTGTTCAAATCACCGCGGGCCCACTTCATTACTATAATATTTTTTAATTGTAATTAATGATACATAATATGAGTGAATTATCTATGAATGAGAAAATGGTTCTTATTCAATATGCTATTCAGAAGTATGAAAATGAAGAAGAATTGCTTGAAAAATTACAGAATATTTTGCCTGAAAAAGATATTCAGCGAAGTTTAGATACTCTTATTGGAACACAGCGTGTAAGAAGAATAGGTCCAGAAGTTTTACAAAATAATGAAAGTCATACTGAATTACCAGATTTACCAGATAATATCAAAGATCTCTTGGAAAAAATTTAATTTTTTTTAAAAACCACGAAGTCCTTGTGGTCTAACTACTTCTGGATGTTCTTTCATCCAAGTAATTTTATCTAACA
>CAYVQV010000100.1:0-3299 GCA_964454035.1 uncultured Candidatus Nitrosopelagicus sp.
AACACATTGAACTAATAATTGGATTAGAGCAAGAATTTGGAATTAATCTTGAATACACAGATACTACTGAAATGACATCAATACCAATTATAAAAAGTAAAATTCTGAAGTTATTAAATGATAAATAAAGAATTACTACAAGAGCATCAGAAAATAATTTCTAATTTTAATCTAAATTATAATAATGTAGGTGAACTATTATCTGCAAAAGTAAATGAAAATAAACAAAAAATATTCCTAATTTGTCCTGGAAAAGATAGCGAACAGTTTACTTATTCAGAATTCATGACTATTGTAAATCAAACTAGTAAATTTTTAATTAAAAGTGGATTAAAAAAGAATGATAGAATTTCATTAATATTTCATAATTCTTCTGAATTTTTAATATTATATTTTGCAGGTCTTTTATGTGGTCTAACAATTGTTCCTATAAATCCTGATTTATCATCAAGAGAGATGAAGTATATTATTGAAGACAGTAATTCAAAATTTATTTTTTATAATCACACACTAGAAGCAAAAATTATTTCCATAAAAAATAAATTAAACAATATTTCATTAGTAAAAACTACTACAATTAAAGAATTAATTTCATCAGTTGATAATAAAATAGATTTTGAACAGAATAAAGTTTCACTTTATGATACTGCAGTTATAATTTATACATCAGGTACAACAGGTAATCCAAAAGGAGTAGTTCTAACTCATCTAAATCTTTTATCAGACGCAATGAGTATTTCAACTTGGTTTAAATTTAATAATGAAACAAGATGTCTTTGCATTCTTCCTTTATTCCATAATAATGGTCAAATTACAACACTGTTAGCACCTCTTTATGCTGGTGGTTCTACAGTAATTGTTAAAGGAAAAATTAGTCTTTATGCATTTTGGGATTTAGTAAATGAATTTAAGACAACTTGGACAAGTGTAATGGCTTCAATTTTATCAATACTTCTTAGTTTACCAAATGAGCATAAAGAAAATAATCTAAGTGCAATACTTTGTGGTGGTCAAATTTTAACTAGATCAGTGCAAGAACAATTTGAGTCAAGATTTAACGTTCCAATTTTTGAAGGTTATGGATTAACTGAAACAACATCATTTTCATGTATAAACAATTTCCCTGCGGAAAAAAGAATTACTGGTTCAATTGGAAAATCATTAGTAACTAATGAAATGGCAATTTTAAATGAAAAGAACGAAGAAGTTGGAGAAAATATTGAAGGAGAAATTTGTATTCGTGGATATAATGTTGCAAATGGCTATTTAGGAGATTTAGAAAAAAATCGCCCATTTCGAGATGGTTGGTTTCATAGTGGTGATTATGGTAGAAAGGATAGTGAAGAAAATTTTTATTTTCATGGACGTCAGGATTCATTAATAATAAAAGGAGGGGAGAATATCTATCCTGCTGAAATTGAAAATATTCTGTACAGTCATCCAGATATTGAAGAATGTGCAGTTATAGGCATACCACATAAGTTGTTGGGTGAGGATGTATGCTCATTTATAAAAATAAAAAATAATTCAAACTTATCTGAGAATGAATTAAAGGAATTTTATAAAAATAAAATTGCTGATTATAAGAAGCCAAAAAAAATTATTGTAATTAATAATTTAGATGATCTACCTGAAATACCTAAAGGACCAACAAAGAAAATTCTATATAGAAAATTGAGAGATTATTATAAAAAGAATTTTAGTGATTAATATTTCTAGATTATTAAATTAATTTTTTCTAAATGTTACAAGTGCAGTTCCATAAATTAATTTTTTATTTTCTTGATTAGTAATTATAGTATTTATTGTAATCATTTTTGTAGCATTATTTTTTTCAATTACTTCTCCTTTTACTGTAATTGTATCACCAATATAGCAAATATTTACAAAATTTAATGATTGAGAATATACTAGTGCATATTTACCTGGTAGATACATTCCTGTTAATCTAGAAAGAAATGATGCTGTGAACATACCAGGACATATTCTTTTTTTATAATTAGTTGTAGATGCATATTCTTCATTACTAGCTAATGGATTATAATTGCCAGTTATTTCTGCAAAGTTATTTTCCATTGATTCTGTAATATTTACTTGGAATGTTTCTGTTAGACCAATGTTAATATCTTCAAAAGTATATTCATTCAATTTTTTATTCATGAGTATGTATTTTATTATTATATAATATAGATTTAGAAATTACTGTTTTATACATAACAAATTTGTACAATACTCTGAATTTATTCCACTTTCCAAGAAATTTTCTGAATTAATTTTGTTTGTTTTTTCATTTTTATCTAAAATATTATAAAGACTAAATCCAGATTTTTCTAATGATTTAAGATACTGATTTGGTTCATCACCTGATTTTTTAATTAAAAATGGAAAAAATTCTGTCATCATCACTAATTCTTTATTTCTAGATAGAAATTGTTTCATTCCATTTACTATTTTTACTTCCGAGCCTTCTGAATCTATCTTGATAAAATTAATTAATTCATCATTTTCTTTAAAATATTCATCTATTGTAATACTCTCTACATCAATTGATTCTTTTGTATCTCCAAGTTTTGCATCATAAATTCTATTGATAGCACTATCATCATCTCCAAGAAATAATTTTACTTTGTCAGTGATGTTGCTAACTGCTTTTTGAATCAAAACCACATTTTCAAACCCATTTATTTCGACACTTTTCTTTAGTAATTGGAAATTTACTGGATCTGGTTCAAAAGAATATACTTTTCCATTTTCTCCAACTAGTTGTGCCATTAAAAGGGTGTAATATCCTACATGTGCACCAATATCAATTACAATATCACCTTTATGAACATATTTTTTTACTATTTCTGTTTGATTAGGTTCATATATTTTAAAAATTGAAAGTGCAAGACCATCATTATTTTGTGTAAACATTTTTCGTCCTTCAATTTCAACAAAATCAGATTTTGAAAATGAATGTATGATTCTGCCTATTGATATAATTAATTTTGATCTTACTAATGATGAATTTAATAAAATGTTAATTATTTTTTCTTTCAATTGATTTCAATCCATATTAATTTTGTATTTTTTAAAAACACTTTCAAACCATGATTCTAAACATATCAAACTCCAGATTTTTACATAATTACTAGTTTTTCCATTTTTATATTCTTCAGATATTTTTTTTACATATTCATAATTAATTAGTTTTTTTTCTTTTATTTTCTTTTGTGACAAGTAATTTGATTCTAAATCAGATAGTGAATTATTTAACCAATTAATTAATGGTGGAGTAAAACCTCTTTTTTTTCGGT
>CAYVQV010000101.1:0-3226 GCA_964454035.1 uncultured Candidatus Nitrosopelagicus sp.
ATGAATACTCTCATAAAAAATAAAACATTTGTAATTATTTATCGCTACCTTCATAGACTAGTCATTCAAAAATAATCTGATGCCAAAACTTGTTGTATGTTTAACTGGAATGCCAGGAGCAGGAAAATCTACTATAGTTTCTAAATTAAAAGAAGAAAATTATGAAACCTTTAGTCTTGGTGATGGTGTTAGAGCTGAAGCTAAAAGGCAAAATTTAGAACCAACTGGAGAAAATTTAGGTAAACTAATGTTAGAACTACGCCAAAAAAATGGACCAGGCGCCATAGCAGAATTAATCAAAGAATCAATAGAAAAATCAAATCATGAAATTATAATTATTGATGGTATACGTTCTATACACGAAATTAACGTCTTAAAAGAAACAGGAAATTTAAAACTTTTAGCAGTAGAAGCATCTTCTGAAACTAGATTTAACTTTTTAACTCAGCGTAAAAGATCAGACGACCCACTAACAAGAGAAAAATTTGAGGAGCGAGATAATCGTGAAATTAGTGTGGGATTGCAGGAAATCATTGAACTTGCGGATGAAACTATCGAAAATAATAATGTAACAATTGATGAATTAGTACACTCTGCAATTGAAATTTTCCAAAACTGGATAAAGTAATGACTTCAAAAATTAGTATTAATTTTTTTTGTGAAGTTAATCCTTCTGAAGATGTTGAAAAAATTAAAACTACAATTTTTAATTTATTTCCTGATGTAAAAACTAAAATCGAAAATGATCAACTATCTGGAAATTTTGAGGGTATAGAACCATTAACTACCATTTTACAGTCAGTGCAGCATAGAAATATCAAAAAAACATTTTTGCGTATTCTAAAATCAAATATATCAGATAATACAACTTGGTTTTATCTTAACAAGCAGGCTGCTTTTGTTAATGTTGTTGCGTTTTGTGATGAAGCAAATGAATCACCATTAGGTCCAATTAAGATAATTTTAGAGTCAAATGATATCGAAAAAACCATTCAAACAATCATTCCTAATTAATTCACGCCTAAATTAGTCAAAAAATATATCTAATTTGATAATTTTTTTTAAGTTTTAATATAAAATTCAAATTTTTGAAAAATTTTGTATGAAAATACAACTTGCAATTGTTGGAATTGTACTCATAGCAGGTGGAATAATGTTTTTCCCACAAACAATAGAACAATTACCTGAAGGAACCAATGTTTTTAGTGCGTTAGTAGAGGACATTATGAGCTTAAAAGAATACAACGCTAATACAGAACAAATAGGTGATACACTTTATGATGTTGGGATTGAAGTAGGTGGCACACTTACTGAGGTTGCAGTAACTGTAGAAGATTCAATTGACGATATTGAGATTTCTCCAAACAAAATATTGAATATAGAAAGTTAGTTTTATTATGAAATGTTAACTTCTAACAAATCTTTAGCTGTTATAGTATTACTATGAATTTCTTTTGCTTCTTTTAACAAAACAGATTCATCATTATATCTTGCAGAAAAATGAGTTAGAATTAATGTAGAAACATTAGCTTTTTCAGCCAATTCTGCTGCTTCTTTTGCAGTTGAATGGTTTGCTTCTACTGCCTTTTTCTTTAATTCATCAGCAAATGTCGAATCAAAACTTAGATAATCACAATTTTTGAAGAATTCAACCAGCTTGTCTGTTGGTCTTGTATCACCTGAAATGCCAATTTTTCTTCCAGATCGTTTTTCTCCTGTTACTTGTGATGGCACAATTTTCTTACCATCTATTTCAACAGAATTTCCTATTTGTAATTCATGCCAAAGTTTTCCTTCAGGAATTCCTAGTGCTTTTGCTTTTTCAGGAAAAAATTCACCAGGTTTATCTTTTTCATCAAAGCGAAATGAAAAAGCTGGAATTCCATGTTTCGCATCACTAGCAAAAATGGAATAATTTTTCCCATCAACTAACATGCCCTCATTAATTTTTGTAATAAGAACTGGAAAAGATAAACCAAAGTTTAAAATTTTGATGTTAGCTGCAATAAACTCATCAATTCCTTCAGGACCAAAAATTTCAAGAGGTTCTGTTCTATTCTGTAGATTCATGGATTGTAACAGACCCAAAATTCCAATACAATGATCCCCATGAAGATGAGTTACAAAAATTTTCATTTTTTTATTCCATGGCAAGCCTGATTTTAGGTATGAAATTTGTGCACCCTCGCCTGCATCAAACATCAAAACTTCATTATCTTTTACTAGACAAGTACATGACAATCCTCTCTGAATAGTAGGCATTGCACCAGATGTTCCCAAAAAAACTAGTTTCATAATATTATACTCACAAAAGAGATTCTGCTAATATTTTAGATACATCAACTTTTGACGAATTACTTGGTATAGTATTAGTACTAATTATTTGTGTCACTCCAGCTTGTTTAATTTTCTTTTCAGCTCCATTTACAAACAAACCATGTGTACATGCAACATAGATACGTCTACATTTCTGTTTTTTTAGAAATTGTGTTGCTTTGATTATACTTCCTCCAGTACTTATCATATCATCAACCAAAATTAAATCCCGATCTTTAACTAAAACTTTTGATGTGATAATGTTAATTTTACCAGTTTTCCTATCTCTATGTTTTTTCAATGCTAGAAAATCAATTTTTAAAAAACTTGCAAACTCTGCTGCTCTATCTTTTCCACCTTGATCAGGTGATACTACAAGAGGATCTTTTAATTTTAATTTTTTGATGTATGCTGCTAAATTAGAAATTGCACTAACATTTTCTGAGGAAACTCCTAGTTGTTTTAGTGCTAGTTTACTATGTATATCAATAACAATGACTTTTTTTGCACCTACTGATTTTAACATCTTACCAACCACTGAAACTGTAATTATTTCTCCATCCAAAAATTCTCTATCTTGTCTAGCGTATCCCATGTATGGAATTACTGCATATATTTTTGAAGAAAATTTTCTGGCTTTTGATATTATCGAAAGAAGATGTAATAGATTAGAATCAACTGGAGGAAATGTTGATTGAACCACCAAAATAATTTTTTTCTTGGGAATATTTTTTACTATAATTTTACTTTCGCCATCAGGAAAAACACGCGTTTCTGTATTTACATAAGCTGCCTTCAGTTTTTTAGCAAGTTTTCTAGCTAATTCTTGAGATGAGTTACCACCAATTACTACATATTTTGACAATGAATCAACGAGTTAAAACGGATTCTTAAGTTTTCGTTTAGAATT
>CAYVQV010000102.1:0-3216 GCA_964454035.1 uncultured Candidatus Nitrosopelagicus sp.
ATTTTGCAGAATGAGAGAAATTATCCTGAACAAATTTTATATCAATTCCATTTGAAGCAAATTCAGATTCCTTGAAACTTTCAAAGAAAAAACCTCTATCATCAGAAAATGATTGTGGCTCTATTACTATAATATCAGGTATTTCTAATTTTTTGAAGGTAAATGGCATAACTTGTTTCACCTAAAATCCGATAAATATGTTTTAATCTTTATCGCATAAAATCTATTTTTGTGTTGAGAGATAATCTACATATGCAGAGACAGATTCCTCAGGAGAACCAATGTTCCCAACTTTACCATCTTTGAGAAACATTACAGTATCACAAAAATTCTTTATTGGTACCATATCATGACTTACAAAAATAATTGCTTTTCCACGTTTTTTAAATGACATAATTGTATCAAAACATTTTTTCTGAAAATTAAGATCACCTACTGCAAACACTTCATCTAAAATTAACACATCTGGATCCACTAGAACTGATGTAGCAAATGCAAGTCTCATTTGCATTCCAGCTGAAAAATTTTTAATTTTTGTGTCTGCAAATTTTTCAAGTTCAGCAAATTTAATAATATCTTCAACTCTCTTTGAAATTTCTTCTTTTTTAAAGCCAAGTAATATACTGCTTTGAAAAATATTGGTAATTGCAGTTAATTCTGGATGAAAACCAAGTCCAAGAGCTAAAACAGGTATAATTGTACCTTTTACATCTACTGAACCAGAATCAGGAGAATATATTTTTGAAATAATTCTCAAAAGAGTTGTCTTACCACCACCGTTACGTCCAATAATTCCAAATATCTCTCCGTGTTTTACATTAAATGATATATTATCTAATGCTTGTAAAGTTTCTGAATGTCGTTTCTTTTGAAATAAACTTGTTGCACTTTCAAATATTGAATCTCTTTTTTCATGGTGTAATGTAAATTTTTTAGAAACATTTTTGACACTTATAGCATAATCATTCATTTTAAATTTCCTCAACTATTCTTGATTGGTATCTTCTAAATATCAAATATCCAATAATCATAATTGCTGATGTTGAACCTACTGCATACAATATAGAATTAATCGATGGTAAAATTCCATACAAAACTACATGATGTGCCATAGTTACAATTTGCACCACAGGAGAAAATTGTAAAATTGACTGGATGTTATCTGGTAGCATATCAAATTGATAAAAAATTGGAGTTAGAAAAAATCCTGCATGAACTACAACCATCCATATGAATTCAGTGTCTTTAAATTTTACATTAAGTACAGATAAAGGAAGTGATATTCCTAAAATTAGAAGAAATTCTAAAGCCAAAATTAAAGGTAAGATAAGAATTGTTATTGGTGGAGTAAATTCAAGTACAACCATAAAAATTCCTAAAACTACTAATTCAAGAATAAGCATTATTGCAGCAGTTACTCCAGAACTTATTCCAGGAATAGATCTTGGAAAATAAATTTGGGTCATAAGTGAAGAACGATTAGTAAGACTATTCAAAGCAAGAGTGGTACCATTTTTGAAAAAATTATAGCATATAATTCCTAATAATAGATAAATAGGAAAATTTTCAATTTCAAATTTAAACATTGTTGAAAATACAAAAAATAATACGCCAAGCATTAGTAATGGTTCAATTAAACTCCAAAATATTCCAAGTATAGAATTTCTATAGCGAATTTTAAGATCAGAGATGGCGAAATTAAATAAAATTCCTTTGAATTTCCACATCTCTTCACGAATAGTTGTCATACTGTAAGCCTAAATTTTGTTGAATATAATGTAGTATTAAAATTCCTATTGAATTGTTACTCAACAGATTTTATTGAAAAATCCCATCCTAGATTTCTATTGTAAAAAGGGTCTCCATTTTTTAATTTTGGCCATTTATTGATAAATCGGTAATAATTCTCTACTGCAAAATGAGCTTGGTTTTTTTCTAATGTGTTATTGTTCATTTTACTTTTTATTGAATGAGAACCTTCATGTAAAAGTTTTACATTTGGAGTATACAAAACAGATAATCCAGAATTAATTATCTTAAGACAAAGATCAGTATCACCATAATAAACATCAAAATTATCATCAAATCCGTCTATTCTATCAAAAACTTCTTTTTTCGTAATAAGACAAGCCCCAGTTACAGCAGAGCATTCCCTAGTAACATTTAGAAAATTAAAATGTAAATTACTATTATAAAAAATATGTTGAAAAGGATGAAATGATGCACCAGTTTCTAATATAACAGATCCTGCATGTTGAATTGTATTATTACTGAAGAGAAGTTTTGGTCCAACGGCACCAACACCATTTTGATTGCATACACTAACTAATTTATGAAGCCAATTTCTTTCTAGAACTTTTGTATCATCATTTAGAAACAAAAGAAAATCACCTTTTGCATGCTTTACAGCATAATTATTCATTTTAGAGAAATTAAAATTACCATTAAAATTTAAAACTGTACATTTCAATGAGTTATAATATTGTTTTAATTCATCGCCTGAATCATTATCAACTACGATTATCTCAAAATTTTTGTATAGAGTACTTTGATTAATTGAATCTAAACATCGTTTTAGAATTTTGTAATTATTCTTTGTTGGTATGATAATAGTAACAAGAGGTTCATTTTTGAAATTAGTTTCTAATTTTGGTGGAGAAATTGAATGTGAGTTATGAATAATTGCTTTTTTCTCAAGTTTCGAATTTATTTTATTTTCACTTTTCTGTTTGTAAAAAATATAATCATAATTAATGCTACATATTGGAAGTTGAAGATGAGAAATTTCTTTAGACTTTTCAGTTATTTTTCTAGTAATATAATATGCCATAGCTGTAGAATGATCATCAAAAGATGTTTGATCAAAAATCTCCTTTTTTACTATGAAAAATGTGCTTAGATAATCTAGACTTTGAAAGAGAAACGGACTCCAATCTGGTTTAAAGAACGGATCTCTTCTTGAATTATTTTCATCATAAAAATCATGATCTGTATAGATTAATTCTGAATCCGGTTTAGTGTTAATCAATTGCACGATCTTAAATAATGCATTTCTAGATAGTTTATCTCCTGATTGTACAAAGCAGATAAAATCACCGTTAGAATTTTTCTGTATATCTGAAAGTTTTGTATGACATGTAACATCTTGTAAGTTCTCTTTTTTGTTATTAAGATCTGAATCATCTAGTGTGGTATCAGATAATAATAAAATTTCAT
>CAYVQV010000103.1:0-3090 GCA_964454035.1 uncultured Candidatus Nitrosopelagicus sp.
GTTGCATCAGGAATGATCATTGCAAATCAAAGTGGTCGAACATTAAAGGTTGGTTCAACAATTAGAACTAGAATAACAGCTGTCTCACTTGGAAAAGCTGCATCAATGGGTAAAATTGGAATTACGTGCAGACAACCATTCTTGGGTGCAGATGAATGGATTGCTGAAGAAATTAAAAAAACTGACAGTGACGATGCAGAGGAACCAACAGAGAAAAAACCATCTGTAGTAAAAGTGAAGGGAAAATAATATGGCTAAAGAGTTAGCATGTAGAAGTTGTAAGCATATAACAACTGGAAAAGTATGTCCAAACTGTAAATCAACAGATCTATCACCTGATTGGTCTGGAATTGCACTAATAGTTGATCCTGCCACATCAAAAATTGCTAATAAATTAATGGGTGCTAAAGCTGTAAAAGGAAAATTTGCATTAAAGGTAACCTAACTTGAGTTTTAATGCACAGCATAAATTAAAAAGATTTTTAGCAGAAGATATTGGAAAAGGTGACTTAACAAGCAAACTTTTAGGACAAAAAGAAATTACTGCAGAAATTATTACAAGACAGGATACAATTGTTGCAGGAGCAAATTTTGCTAAACAGATTTTTTCATTGAATGGATGCTCAGTGAAAATAGTTACAAATAATGGTAAAAAAGCCAAGTCAAATCAATCTATTTTACAAATAAAAGGTAAAGCATATTCAATTTTAGCATGTGAAAGGACTGCACTTAACTTACTCTCAAGAATGTGTGGAATTGCGACTAGTACAAATCACTTAGTTGGTATAATTAAAAAAAATAAATCCAAATCAAAGCTATTTGCAACACGAAAAACTGCACCTGGTTTAAGACAATTTGATAAAATAGCAGTTGAGATTGGAGGAGGCCATAAACATAGAATGTCATTAGACGAATCAATATTGATCAAAGATAATCATATCTCAGTGGAATCACTTGAAACATTGATTCAGAAGGCCAAGAAAACTAGAAAGAAGATTGAAGTTGAAGTAGAAAATCAGAATGACGCGATACTAGTTGCACAATTAGGAGTTAAAATAATTATGTTAGACAATTTCACACCAAAAGACATCAAAAAAACAATAAAAAAAATGAAGGAACTAAAATTATTAAAAAATGTCAAACTTGAAGCTTCAGGAAGAATTAACGAAAAAAATATTGCACAATATGCAAAAACTGGGGTTGACATGATTTCAGTAGGTGAAATAACAAATTCTTCACTAGGAATAGATTTGAGTTTAGAGATTAACTGATAGAAAGCATTCTATCTATAGACAGTCTTGCTTTATCTGCAATCTGTTTTTCAACTTTAACCTCATATTCATCATGCAATAGAGAATTATACACTTTATCAAGTGTAATCATTTTCATATACTCACATTCAGCCTTTGATGATGCAGGAACAAAATTCTTAGATGGATTATTTTGTTTCATTCTGTAAAGTATTCCAGTTTCAGTGGCTACCACAAAATCATTTGATTTAGAATGTTCTACATAATTCATCATTCCTTCAGTAGATAAAATTTGAACTTGACGGTTGGGATAATTTCCTGCAGCAACATCATAAAGCATTGGGGAAGTACAACTACATTCTGGATGTATTAAAAATTCAGCATTTTTCATAGAATCAAGTTTTGATTTCACATCATTTGGTGTAATTCCTGCATGAACGTGGCATTCACCTGCCCAAATAAACATATTTTTTCTATCTGTCATTCTAGCAACATAAGATCCTAAGAACATATCAGGTAGAAATAAAATTTCTGTGTCAGAAGGTATAGAGTTTACAACACTTACAGCGTTAGATGAGGTACAACAATAATCAAGTTCGGATTTAATTTCTGCAGTTGTATTAACATAGCCTACAGATATTGCTTTAGGATGTTCTTTCTTCCATTTTTGTAATTGTGGTAAAGTGATAGAATCCGATAACGAACATCCGGCATTTAGATCTGGGATCAGAACTTTTTTTTCTGGACTAATTATTGCCGCAGTTTCTGCCATAAAATGCACACCACAAAATAAAATCGTTTTATGATCAGTTTTTGCAGCCTGTCTTGCAAGTCCTAAAGAATCACCTACAAAATCAGCTACATCCTGAACTTCTGGAACCTGATAATTATGTGCTAAGATTACAACGTCTTTTTTCTTTTTTAGTTTTATTACTTCGTCTTTTAACATACGAAAAATTATCGGTATTGATTATCATTTAAAGGATTATCTGCTGTCAAATTTTTTACAAATATTTATGAAACTGGCAATTTTTGCCGTTTTAGGTACCAATTTTAATTTCATTAGTACAAATGGAGCGTAGCATTTCTATGGCTGAAAGAACTGCTAACCTACTTGTTTTTGGATTAATTGCATCTGGCACATTCTCTACTGTTGTGGTAATTTTACCAAACTTACCTTCTGATTCAATATGATGTGTATTCTTATCTGTACTAGGGTCTACTACAACTTTTACCATAGTCTCGTGACTTCCTATTCCAGCCAGACTTAGTAATGCTGATACGTTGACGTTTTTTGGAAATAACCTAACTGCCTCACTTGCAGAGCCCTCAAAAATTGTCGTTGCTTCTGAAATACTGTCAAGTTTAATGTTTGATGTTTCAAAAAACTTAGCGCCTCTCAAAGAGTTTGGATGTTTTGTTGTAGTAATTGTTACTGACTCTAATTCATTTTTTACAGATTTGAGTGCGTCCAAACCTGATATTGCACCTGATGGAAGATAAACAGTTTTTTTAAATTCCTTACATGCATCAGAAATTATCTCATAGACAGATTCATCCAAAAGTGCACCGCCACTCATTATCATCAAATCCTTTCTGTTCTGTAAGATGCTTAATGCATTATCACTTACTGCATTTTGTGATGCAGCTTCCACAACCAAATCCAATGAATTTGATGAAAGTAAATGTGCATTTTCAACTATCTCAGGTTTTTGTTTCAATTTTGTTAGTAAAGTCTCAGTCTTTGACACATCAGAATCAAAAATATGTGTTAATTGTGCGGGTATCATTCCTGTATCAATTGCTATTGCAATTTGAGTACCTATAGCACCACATCCTA
>CAYVQV010000104.1:0-3065 GCA_964454035.1 uncultured Candidatus Nitrosopelagicus sp.
CAACTTGGAACTGGATACCAATCATCAACTGTTACTTGACCCTCTGTCTGTTCTTCAATTCTTTGAATACAATCTGGAATTGTAATTCTATATTTTTCACGTTCTGTTTTTCCCATTCTGCCAGTTAGTGATACTGGTTGGAAGTTTACTGCATGGACAACGTCCAAATTCTTTTGTGCATATCTGATAATTCCACCTAGTTCATGATCATTAATTGATTTGATTACAGTTGGAACAAATACTACAGTTGTTCCAGTCTTTCTACAACTATCAAGTGCATAAGGAATTTCCCAGTGATTCTTTGGGTTTGTTCTTGCAGTTACACCATCGAAACTTAGATACAGATTGTTACATCCTGCCATTCTAACTTCACGTGCTGCTTCTGGATCCATTGCATGTCGAATACCGTTTGTATTCATTTGAATATGTTCAACACCTTCTTCTTTCATAATTTTAATAACATCACTAATGTCTTCTCTAAGCATTGGTTCACCACCAGTAATTTGCATAGAGTTTCCTGGAATTGGTCTTTCTGATCTTAGAGTCTTCATCATTGCTCTTACTTGATCAAGTTCTGGTTCATACATGTATGCACCTTCAAGACCTTTCTTAACATAAAAGAAACAATACCAACATGTAAGATCACATCTGTTTGTAACTATCATGTTTGCAAGACCACTATGGGATAAATGATTAGAACAAAGACCACAATTGTTTGGACAAGAACATTTGTCTTCCATTATTACATTTGGTGAATGTGCACCTTTTCCATCAACCCAGTATGTACTAAATTTCTTGTACATATCATATGAACCAAAATAGAGTTCTTCAGTTTCGCCATGAGTTGGACAAACTTTTGACATGAAGACTTGGTTATTTCTTTCAAAAACTTCAGCATCTAGAATCATGTTACAGTCTGGGCAAATACTTTGTGTAAATCTAATAGTAGATTTCTTACCCTTTGATTTACTAGACTGATTGGATATCTGGATTAAAGCCATGTATAACAAAATTTTTCAAACTTACTATATAATCCAATTCCTACTCTCCACCAGATGAAATGGGTAGAGATCATATATTCAATTTAAATGGCAGAATCAGGTATTGATCGCATGAGTATCTCAGATAAGACAAAAAAGTCACTTGAAAAAATTGGTATGACTAGCTATGAGATCAAAACTTACACTTCATTGCTAAAAGGCGGTGAACTTAATGCATCAGAATTAAGTCAGAATTCAGGAGTTCCATATTCAAAGATTTATGAGGTTTTGGGGACTTTGGAAGAAAAAGGCTGGATTGGTTCAGATGACTCTAGACCTACAAAATATTTCTCAAAATCTCCAACAACTGCACTTGAAACAACTAAGCAAAACATTGAAACAGAATTTTCAGAAAACCAGAATAAAATTTTGACAGAACTCACTCCACTTTATGAAAAAAGTGGTATTAGTGAAAAACCTGACATTTGGGTAATCTCTGGAATAATGAATATTGGTGCAAAAATTATGGAGCTAGTTGAACATTGCAGAAGTGAAGTAATGATTGCAGTGCCTCAAGCAGGTGAAGCTATAGTAAAACAAGCATTACCAAAATTAAGACAGTTACATGATAGAGGAATAGACATTACAATTCTAACGTCTGATAAACTTGACAAGGAATCATTGAATTCTATTTCAAGAGTAGCCAAAGTTAAAGTGAAAGAAGGATTGTTTGGTGGTGGTATTATTTCTGATAAAAGATATGTTGTAATTTTACTTGGTCCAGAGATCAGTAGTTCTAGTTCAACAGATGTAGTTGCAATTTGGGCTGATCACTCAGGATTGGCTGGTTTTGCAAAAGAATACTTTGAGTATCTACTAAAAGACTCAGTTGAAGTAAATTAATTTCAGACTATAATGAAATGGATTGAAAATAATACTTAATAAAACAAATTTTTCATGATATAATATGGATTCACTAGATGATGATGAGGTTCTGTTTGTTGGTACTGCAGAAGCAGAACATACAGAAATGTATCTAAAAGCAATTTGGCACATCAAAGAAAAAGGTGATGATGTTAAGATAAGCACAATTGCAAAGAGGCTTAATGTTCGTCAGCCAAGTGTGGTTCAAATGTTAAAAAAACTGTCCCAAAGAGAACTTGTAAAATATAACAAAGCAGGAGTCTCACTTACAGAATCTGGAGAAAAAATAGCAGCATCTATGATAAGAAATAGTCGCCTGCTAGAAGTTTTGATGGCAAGTGCATTAAAAATTGATATTGATGAGGAAATGGTTTGTGGTATAGAACATCACATGAACAAGCAGTTTACCGAAGCATTATGTGTAATGCTTCAATGTCCTAGCAAAAGTCCAAGAGGCCGTGATATTCCTATGGGTGATTGTTGCAAAACCTCTAGAAGCCAATAAAATTTACAAAAGAAGATATACTAAAAAAAGGATGAAATGATATGGCATGTTTTTGTGGGTGTGAAATTTTTGAAAAGGATCCTGATGGCAAGATCCTTGGTTGCGTAAAATGTACACACGGAAGACAAAACCATGATGAAGAATTCCGAGAGGCTGCAAGAAAGAATGAACAACAATCACAGAAACGTGATACAGACTTTGGATAATTTCTAAGAAAAGTTTCTTCTACCAGTTTTTAATCTGTCTAATCGTGTCAATTCATCATCGTTAACTTGGTCTTCAACTTCTTTTTTGATAATCTTTGATTTTTTTATTTTAGATTGTGACAAATTTGACCACATAGTATAGTGCTAGAAATTGTTTAAAGATGGCGATCAGTACAAAAGAATAGAATCTAAGGTTGGAATGAATTAACGCTTCCTAAATGCGGCAAAAATTCCAAATATTACAACTGATGCGATCATTCCTGTAACACCAAGTGCTTCATTTGACTGAAACAAAAATACCGAGCCCAAAAACACTGCTGATGAAACAATGCTGCCAGAAAGTATTGCATTGTTTTTTTGACCTGACCTTTGTTGTTGCATTCTAGTTTCATCCATGAATTTTTTCATTTCAGGTGCAATTGTGATTGTATCTTCAACTGATTTTGCAAA
>CAYVQV010000105.1:0-3043 GCA_964454035.1 uncultured Candidatus Nitrosopelagicus sp.
TAATCTAGAAATATTAATCACTAAAATTCTTTTTATAATAATCTCTCAATTTTCTGTATAGAATTTTCTTTGTTGGTCCCTTAGGTATTTCAGGTAAATCGTCTAGATTATTAATTACAATAATTTTTTTTGGTTTCTTATAATCAGCAATTTTATTTTTATAAAATTCCTTCAATTCATTTTCAGATAAGTTTGATTTATTTTTTATTTTTATAAATGAACATATGTCTTCACCCAATAACTTATGTGGTATGCCTATAACTGCACATTCTTCAATATCTGGATGACTGTAGAGAATATTTTCAATTTCAGCAGGATAGATATTCTCCCCTCCTTTTATTATTAATGAATCCTGACGTCCATGAAAATAAAAATTTTCTTCACTATCCTTTCTACCATAATCACCACTATGAAACCAACCATCTCGAAATGGGCGATTTTTTTCTAAATCTCCTAAATAGCCATTTGCAACATTATATCCACGAATACAAATTTCTCCTTCAATATTTTCTCCAACTTCTTCGTTCTTTTCATTTAAAATTGCCATTTCATTAGTTACTAATGATTTTCCAATTGAACCAGTAATTCTTTTTTCCGCAGGGAAATTGTTTATACATGAAAATGATGTTGTTTCAGTTAATCCATAACCTTCAAAAATTGGAACGTTAAATCTTGACTCAAATTGTTCTTGCACTGATCTAGTTAAAATTTGACCACCACAAAGTATTGCACTTAGATTATTTTCTTTATGCTCATTTGGTAAACTAAGAAGTATTGATAAAATTGAAGCCATTACACTTGTCCAAGTTGTCTTAAATTCATTTACTAAATCCCAAAATGCATAAAGACTAATTTTTCCTTTAACAATTACTGTAGAACCACCAGCATAAAGAGGTGCTAACAGTGTTGTAATTTGACCATTATTATGGAATAAAGGAAGAATGCAAAGACATCTTGTTTCATTATTAAATTTAAACCAAGTTGAAATACTCATTGCGTCTGATAAAAGATTTAGATGAGTTAGAACTACTCCTTTTGGATTACCTGTTGTACCTGATGTATAAATTATAACTGCAGTATCATAAAGTGAAACTTTATTCTGTTCAAAATCTATTTTATTATCAACTGATGAAATTAATTCTTTAATTGTAGTAGTTTTTACTAATGAAATATTGTTTAATTTATTTTTTATGGAAATAATTTTTGCTTCTAGTGTGTGATTATAAAAAATAAATTTTGAATTACTGTCTTCAATAATATACTTCATCTCTCTTGATGATAAATCAGGATTTATAGGAACAATTGTTAGACCACATAAAAGACCTGCAAAATATAATATTAAAAATTCAGAAGAATTATGAAATATTAATGAAATTCTATCATTCTTTTTTAATCCACTTTTAATTAAAAATTTACTAGTTTGATTTACAACAGTCATAAATTCTGAATAAGTAAACTGTTCACTATCTTTTCCAGGACAAATTAAGAATATTTTTTGATTATTTTCATTTACTTTTGCAGATAATAATTCACCTACATTATTATAATTTAGATTAAGATTAGAAATTATTTTCTGATGCTCTTGTAGTAATTCTTTATTTATCATTCAATAACTTCAAAATTTTACTTTTTATAATTGGTATTGATGTCATTTCAGTAGTATCAGTATATTCAAGATTAATTCCAAATTCTTGCTCTAATCCAATTATTAGTTCAATGTGTTTGAATGAATCCCATTCAGGAATATCATCCATTGAATAATCAAGGCTAATTTTATCAATTTGAAAAGTTTCTTTTAATAATTTTTCTAATTTTATGTCTATTTCATTTTCATGTTGAGCCATTAATTATAAACGATTAAAATATTGCAAATAAACTTTCTTAAATTTTTATTTTATGATTAGGCATCAAGGATCATCAATGAGTTTCTTTACAACTCTAGCAGGATTTCCTATTGCTAAACAATTATCTGGAATTGAACTTACTGCAACACTTCCTATTGATAAAATTGAATTTTTTCCCATTGTTGTTCCAAGTGTGATTATACATGCAGGATTAATCCAAGTGCCAGATTTTAACAATACTGGATCAATTTTTCTTGGATAATGATTCTTTTTTAATTCTAGATTTGCAGCTGGATTAACATGAGCAAATATCATTGAATTACTACCTATTGCAACATTATCTTCGATTGTTATCAAATTTGGATATAGTAAATCAATGTGTACGTATGGACCTATGTAACATCCTTCTCCAATTTTAACACCTCGTGCACGTTGCATCTTAATTGTAAATCCTGGATGTGGTGAAAAGTATGCAAGTGAATGTAAAATCCATGATCTTAAGAATCTTAATTTTAATTGTAGTTTTCCAAATGTTTTTCCATAGCCATAATACTCTATAAGCTCTTTTTCATTAATTGTAGAAATATCTTCAGTGTCATCCATTGTAACTATCCTATTTATTGAGATATATTAGATAAAACATTCACTATCTTTTCATCTTTTAGTTAAGAATTAGACGTTAGTTTATTTTTAGAAATGGTTTGGATTCATTTAGATAATTTGAAATTTTTATTATACCTTGTTCAATCTTATCAATTTGCTCGACAAGTGGACCAAAAGATAATCTTACCGCGTTTTTCCCTGTTCTTCCAAAACCCCATCCAGGAATGAACAAAATACCTGTTTTTGTTAAAATTGTTTCAACAAATTTTGCACTATTTGTTTTTACATTCATAAAGATATACAAACCACCATCAGGCTGAATAATTGGAAAACCAAGGTGTTTTTGAATTAATTCTGCTGTTTTTTTAGCTGTATTTTTGTATAATTGTCTTGTATTTTGAATATAGGTATCCAAACTGCCATCGTCAATTGAATCATTTATGAATTTTCCAAATGCCATCTGATGTAGTTTGTCAGGTGATAATACAGTAGAACTCTGAATAAATTCCATAGATTCAACTATGAATTCAGGAGCTTCTATCCAACCAATTCTTCTACCTAAACTTCTACACCATTTTGAATTTGTTCTTAATGAG
>CAYVQV010000106.1:0-3023 GCA_964454035.1 uncultured Candidatus Nitrosopelagicus sp.
CAAAAATAGACATTGCAACTGCACTTGCGTTAAGCCTTATTGCTTCTTTAATACTAGTAGTAATTTGTTCATTAGAAAGATCATCGCCTATAATACTTGAACCACCAGATACACGTAAAACAATAGGAACTGGATATGCTGGATCAACTGATGTGCGCTGTACACCACGAGTTAACATTAAAGAATCACAATATCTCATAATAGGCCTAATTGTTTTTTCTGGATTTTCGAGTTTTTCAGTTGGACCAAGAAAGTATCCATGATCTACTGCTAACATCAATGCATGATTATCAAGTGGATTGATAATTTTTGAAATTCTATTTTTTAAGCCCCAGTCCATTTTTTTTCTCTGTTTTACTTGAAAAAAAAATGCCTTTCTTAAGCCTTACTAATTTTTTATAATGATTTTCATTGCATTATTTCCAGTTTTTGCGTGCTCAAATGCTTTCTGTGTATCATCTAGAGTGTATTTGTGTGTAATTAATGATTTTACATTTATTTTACCAGAAGAAATCAAAGATAATGCATTTTTGGTATCTTTGTCTGACGCAGCATAAGTAGTAGTTATAGTGATTTCTTTTGAATATACAATACTCATGTCTATGTCAATTGATGCATTCTTGCTTGGTACACCAAACATAACAATAGTACCACCTTTCCTAACCAGCTTTATTGCATCACGAAATGCATTTAAATTTCCAGTTGCAACAATTGCAATATCAACACCTCTATTATCAGTAGAATTAAGAATTTGTTCTGACAGTGTTATGTCATCAGATCGAATTGTTTCAAAACTAAGTTCTTTTGCAAAATTCAAACGAAAATCATTTAGATCCAAGCAAAAAATTTTAGAAAAATTTTCTGATTTAGCAAGAAGTGCATGCATAATTCCAGTAGGTCCAATTCCCAAAATTGCTATTGAGTCATTTTTCTTATAGGTAAATTTTGTCCACGCTCTAACACAACATGCTAATGGTTCAATCATTGCTGCTTCCTCAAATGACATATTTTCAGGTATTTTTAGAACACCACCATGTTTTACATTCCATTCAGGAACTACATATTCATCTGCCAAACCACATGGATTCAAATTTGACTGATAATATTTTTTACACATTGTTTCATTTCCATGACTACATTCATGACAAGTTTCAGAATAACATGCTACATGATGATGAGTGAAGACTCTATCTCCAATCTGAAAATCTCTAACATCATCTCCAACTTTTAATATTATTCCAGCAGGTTCATGACCAAGTTTCATTGAAGGCTGACCGTATTTCCCAAATACTTTTTCAACATCAGAACCACAAATTCCACAAACCGACATTTTAATCAAAATGTCACTAGGACCAAGTTTTGGATCTTGAATATTTTGTATTTCAATACTTGAATTACCACTAACTATTGCAGCTTTCATGAATTTTTCACATCAAATAGGTATATGAGAGTTATACACCGAGAATTTTTTTCAGCATTACTCTATAATCAACCTCTGATTTTTCACTTCCAGATGCAGGTAATGCAAAAATCAATGGTGTAGATTTTTGAGCACGAAGAGTTGTTAATTGGTCATCAATTGGTTTAGAAAGATCATCACTAAGTAAAATTAATCCTGCCTCAGGATCTTTATAGATTTCTTTGATTTCTTTTAATGCATTCTCAGGCGTGTCTACTATTTTACCCTGTACTCCAGCCAATTGAAAACTTGTGACAAAAACTCTACTTCCAACAGTTATTACTTTCATATCTAATAATTTCAGTTATGGCAATTTAACCGTTTAAAGATAATAATGAATTATTAGATTTTAGGCAAAAAACTCAAAACATAGTTTAAATTTTAGAATATGATGGATGCTCCTAAAGAAATTGAATCTGTTGAATGGAATGATCAAGAAAAAACATGGGTAACAAGAAAAATCATGGTGGATGAATATCATGGATTTACAGAATGTAGATACTGCCATCAACCAATGTCTCATAATATCAAAACAAATAATGAATTTAGGGTTGTATACGTCAAATGTGGATGCACTAGAAGCCAATGACACATTTATTTAGATAATACTAAAGAGCGATATGAGAATAACATGATGAGAATTGGTGGAATTTTAGCAATAATTGTAATTATTGCTAGCATGGGAATTGCATTTTATTTTTATACAGAAACCTCATTTCGAGAAGTTGTTGTCTCAGAATTAGGTGGTGAGACAATGGTAGGAGAGGTAAAATTTGATGTACAATACGTCACAAACTATGAATTTCTTGAAAAAACAAAAGAATTTACAGATTTCGAACGAACTCAAATTGAACAAGGTCTAACTAAAGGAACAAGCGAAACACCTGATGGTATATATTTTCAAATACAAATTACTGCAGAAAATAAAGGAAGTGAAGTAACTACACTGACAGGTGGACAATTCCACTTGTATGATAATGAAAAAACAAGATATGGTGCATCTTTTGTTGGTTATGGGGGAAATGAATTATCAATGATTGACTTAGAACCAAATAATGCTGTTACTGTTACAACACAGTTTGATATTCCTTTTGATGATGAAATGAAATACGAAGTAGGAATTGTACCAAATAGATTTGGTTTACAAGAATCACAAGAAATAGCATTTATTTGTATAAAAAATTGTGAGTAAAGAACTTTAATTTTTATCTATTTTGCAATTACAATTCCGGTCATCCATGGATGTACCATACAAAAGTAATCATATGTTCCAGCACTTGAAATTGTTGTATCATATGTTGCTCCTGGCATTACTAAACTACTATCCCAAACACCACTTGGACCATCAGAAGGACTTCCACTAGTTGATGTGTGTGGTGCAGTATCACTATTTACAAAACTAACAGTTCCACCAACTGCAACTGTTACTTTATTTGGAATAAAGCAATCTGGTTCACAGCCAGGTGATGATGAACCAGTGGCATTTTCAACTGAAACTGACATTGGTAATGCTGCTGCTTTGTCAGCTGCTGCTTTGTCAGCTGCTGCTTTGTCAGCTGCTGCT
>CAYVQV010000107.1:0-2972 GCA_964454035.1 uncultured Candidatus Nitrosopelagicus sp.
TCTTTCAGGATCAGAAAATTTCATATTACATATTTTACACACTAAACTTGTCGTAGTTTTAGGTTTTTTTTTGAATAAATCCAATTGATGGAGATGTAATTGGATTGTATATAATCTAGCTTTTAGGTTGAGGTTTTAGAGAATATCTTGTAGGGTTAATTCATCTTTGAAGGTATTTTTGATGATATCAGGAGATATTGTAATTTTGAATTTTTTTGTATTGCCATGAGTTCCTTGATGAACAATTCTACCTGAGATAATTCCGGACATTTCAATCTCACTAAGCATCTGTGTGACCCTTCTCTGAGTTAGCTCTTTTTGGCGAATTTCCTTACAAAGTGCTTTGTAGGTTAGATATGTCTCACCGGTTGAAATTTCAGATGATTTCATAACTGCTAAAATTAAGAGTTTTTCATGAAGTGGGTATGATTTCAATGCCACAATTTCTTTATTTTCTTCAATTTTCTCACTTGCCTGTCTTACATGTTCTTCAACAACATTGTTTTCCTGTGTTCTTTCAGCAATCTCAGATGCCACTCTAAGAAGATCAATTGCCCTTCTTGCATCACCTGATTCTCTACTTGCCATTGCAGAGCAGAGGTTGAGTGCGGCGTCTTTCACTATGCCTTCAGAGAAGGCGGTTTGAATTCTTGCTTTTAGAATTTGTTTTATTTGTTCAAGATTATAATTTGTAAATACGACCTCTTCCTCACTTAGACTGCTAATTACACGAGGATCAAGTCTTTCTTTGAATGTAAGGTCATTTGAAACACCTACTAGGGTTAGTGAGCCTGTCTCAAGTCTCTCATTTGCTCTGGTGATTGAATACAAGGTGTCTTTTCCTGTTTTTTGTATTAATTCTGCCAAGTAATCAATTTCATCAATTACAAGCACCACGTTAATTTCATGTTTTGAAATTATGTATAAAATTCGATTAAAGACCTCACTTGTCGAAAGGCCGGTATCTGGTATCCACATTTTACCATCTTTTGTTTTCTGACTAGACAGACCTAACTGTCTACCAAAATCTACCAATAATCCGCTTAGTGTGCTTTCCTGTTTGGCGTTTGTATATGCTAGTTTAATTGGAAAGGAGCCTTCCTCCACACGCTTTTGGATTTTAGATAGTACTTTTTTTATTACCAAAGTCTTACCTGTTCCTGGTTTCCCATACACCAATAGATTTGATGGGCGTGAGCCCATTAGAATTGGTATGAGTGTCTGTGCAATTTTCTCCTGTTCTGGATCTCTATGTAGGATTTGCTCTGGAATGTGGTCAAAATGTAATACATCCCTGTTCTTGATTAGGGATTTTCCGCTCTGTGCAGCGTCTAATAGTCGATCAATTGGGTCAGATATTGTTGTGCTCATTTGAGATCATTTCTTATTTCAAACCACGAGTTCAACTGATCCTATTGTTATTTTTTACAATATTGATCGTTCTCATTGACTATTTCTTGATCGGCCTGATCGCCCTCACACACCTTCATTTCTAATGATAAATAAAAAATAATAATGAAATTATTTTGTTTGTTTTTGTTTATCATAAAATTTTTTTTTATAATAAAAAGAGTGGAAAGTAAGGTGTGTGGGTTTGAATAAAGAAAATAAAATGTTAAGGAATTGTTAAGAAAAATTAAACAGAGGCCAAATTGACCCCCTAATTTCGACTGCAGGCGTTAAGGGAGGTGTTAACAGTGTTAATAATGAAAATTTAACCCCTTTATTTCCACTGTAGGCGTAAATCTCATAACATAAAGAAGGCATAAATCTAATCTGACTGTTAACTAAAAAAAACAGCCTAGGCGTGGCTCAGGCGTGTCAAAGTTAACAATGTTCTTTGTTAACAAATCTCAGAGGATCAGTTCTTGAGTTAACATAGGATCCTTCATGATCTAATATGACGAAGAAACAAGTAAGAATAGACGTAGAGGACAACGACGGGGTCAAGACCAAGATCTCCATAGAAGGAAATGTTACCAGGGATAAAGTCCTCAAAATTTTCGAATTAATGGAAATGATCAATATTGAAGAACATGATAATGGGCCAAAAATAGACTCTGTTGGTGGTAAAATATGGTATTTGGTAGACAAGTACTATCCTACAGGCAGGTTCACATCATCAGAAATACTAGAAAGATATGAAGATGAGTACAACGAGCCAGTAAAACTTAGTGTAATTTCGACATATTTGGCAAGATTTACCTCCAAGAACAAGGTTCAGAGAGCCAAAAGAGGTAGAGGTTGGGCTTATCAGGCAATAATTTCACCAAATCCTGGTTCTAAGCAGGCATAATACTCTTTTTTTATTAATTCTAAATACGAAGGTACTGCATAGCAACAAATCCATTCAAACCACATCTTACGCCAAAAAAAATGCTAGAATTAGGCGTATTTGGTGGCTGGTATTTTGGTACAGAAATTGACGAATATCCAAAAAACTGGTTCAAAAAAGCAAAACTTTCTTCAAACAAGTTTGATGTGAGCCTAAATTATTTTGGTGTTAAGGCAGGACTTTCTAGATTGGAATGGAAAACTAAAGGCTGGATATTTCCTGAAGATCCACTGGGATGGTTTCAATGGTATTGCAGGTATACTATGGGCCGACGCATTCCAAGTATTGACAGAATTCAAATAGAAAGATGGAAGATGTTTGGTCCGCGGCATATAGGTGGCATAAAAAAAAATTGCAAACCTGGCGATCACTCATGTAGAATTAGACAAAGGCAAGCATTATTGCAGTGGGGATATAATCCATTTTTTTAAACTTAATCAGGGTATTTTATCCCCTGATTTTTGGCATTTTAGGCACGAAATCCTCAATTTTGGCATCTTTTAGAAGACCTTTTTAATCAAAAAATAAAACAGATCATTATGGGTCTTTTCAAAAAGAAAAAAGAAATTGTAATTACTGGCACGGTCTGTGCTGCATGTGGAATGAGTTTTGCATCAACAGACAGACTAATGCGACA
>CAYVQV010000108.1:0-2946 GCA_964454035.1 uncultured Candidatus Nitrosopelagicus sp.
AGGCAAGTTTAGCTCTCCTTTGCAGATTTTTCTTGATTTCAGAGATTGATTCTGACAAAACTTTCTTGTTGTTATAAGATGATTTTGCTTTTTTCTTTTTGCAAGCTGTAATCAACTGCTTCATTGCTCTAGTTGTATTATCAACAATTGTAATATCGGCAGATTGTGCAGTTCGTGAAAGTGGGTTTAGATCAAATGTAATTACTTTCTTTTTGGCTTTCTTTAGAGCAAGTGTTCTATCTCCATCCTCTAAAGGAACAAGAACAACGTCAGCGGAATAAATTCCATCTTTATCTACAATTCTTCGAGCACTGTCGATCCCCTTCATCTTTTTTGCAGATTTCGGATTTGTACCAAGAACCTCCTTTGCACCAGATTTCTTCAAGACTCTGGTAATAGCCCTCTTCCTACTTTCTGGTCCATAGAAGAGATTTACCTCTATTTTTGCGCCTATAATCTTTGATAATTGAACAATTTCTTTTGAACATAGTGCTGCAAAATTTCCATTCACTGAAATAACTGGATGCTTTGCTAAACGAAGAGTGTGTGCAGCAGCATTAATTGCTTTTTTTGCACTAGTTGTTGTCTTTTCACCAATAAGATAATCAAATGCTTCACCTCTACCATGAGCCAGTAAACCTTCTTTTGCAACCAAATTATTTTTAAATCCTTCAACTAGTTTTTCTCTTATTTGTAATGAAACAAAACGTGGATGAGATTTTGGTATATTCATTTAATCACCGAAAAATATTTTATTCTAATCTTGCACCAGAGTTATCAATTTTTGAAGTAATGATAATACCATCATCATATTTTTTTAAAATTTCTAACACTTTTTGTCTTTTGTCCTTTGTTACAAGAGAAAATATTGTTTCACCAAATAATGCAATTCCACATTTTATTCCATTTTCATGTAGCTCTTTGATTACTTTCTTCATTTTTGGAGTAATTACATGAATGTACTCAGCAAATTTTATAGACATGTCCTGAAATTCGTCCATATCTTGTGATTGAACAAGCTTGTCAACCATTTTACCTCCAAGACCGTTTATTGATGAAATCTTTTCCTTGAGAAATTTTTTAGTAGAAATTGGATTAAAGCAGATAATCATAACGTCTAATTTTTCTTTTGGAATTATTTTCTGAACCTCACCAATTCCAGGTGCACCTGATTTGGTTCTAATCTCGAATCCTCCATGATATGATGCAAGTACATCACCAAGTCCAGTTTGACATTTAATCTCAGCTTTATGTGCAATTTGTGCCACCTTAGTTTTTGCATATCCACATTTCAGTGAATCATTTAATGCAATTGCCAAAGATAGTGCAACTGCAGCACTACAACCAAATCCATAACCAACAGGAACATCAATCTCATGTGTTACATCAAAATATTTTCCTTCAACTAAAAATTCTTTTAAAACATATTCAGATACGCGTATATCACCTGTGTTAAATCCCTTTACAGTAATTTCATAATTATTAATATCATGTTTGGTTTTTGATCTAACATTCACAGTAGTTTTTACTCCTTTTTGTATTGAGAAACCAGCACCAAGTGAGCCAAGTTGATTTAGTTCTTTTTCTTCCAATTCTGCCTTGAAAAATCCAGTGATGTGGGCAGGTGAAAATGCTTTTGCACGCATGATCGAAACGTAAAATCTCTTAAAATATTAATACTTGGCTTAAATAATATAAATTAGTATAAATTGACTAGATTTACTCGACGCCTACAGAAGATTGGAAGCAGCATGCTGGTTTCACTTCCAAAAGAATGGATTGATGCAAACAAACTAGGCAAAAGTGCACAAGTCGAGATTGAAACTACCCAAAATAATCTCTCCATTAGAACACAACAGAATAAGAGACCATCAAAGGAAATTGAAATATCATATCCGTTACCAAAAGGAGAAAGCATTGTTCCAAACATAACTGGTGCTTATCTTTTAGGATATGATATAATCAAAATCATAGCTAAATCTCCAATTTCTGTTACAGATAGAGAAAGTGTTCGTGCTTCTATGAGAAGATTAGTTGGAATGGAAATTGTAGATGAGGATGCAACAAACATATCTGTCCAATTTTTGCTTGATGAAACATCAGTCAATCCACAAAAAATTCTAAAAAGAATGAGCTCAATTACACTTGGAATGTTCAGCGATGTTGTATTATCCTTGAAAAGTGGAGATCAGACAAATCTTGAGACAATAGCAAATCGTGATGCTGAAATTAATAGACAGTATTTTCTACTTGTTAGGTTGATTCGAAGTACTATTATGGATAGCAGATTGGCTATTATTTTCAACTTAGAAAATATAGATATTTTAGATTATAGAATTGCAGCAAACACACTTGAAATTGCAGGAGATACTGTTGTAGAATTATCACAATCATTAATGAAGTCAAATTTGTCTAAGGTTGAGCAGAAAAGAATACATGACTTTGCAAAAGATATGGAAGAAATCCAGATTAAATCAATTGAGTCTTTCATTTCTAACAATAGAACGCTTGCGATTAATGCAATTACACTTCAAAAGAATAATTCTGAGAAAATTTCTAAAATACGTTCTTCTTTGGAAAACAAGAAACAGATTCCTCTTGCATTCTTTGATGTTATTTACATGCTTGAGAAAATTTTACAATCATGGTCTGATATCACAGATTTAGTGAAACCAAGTTATCAGTAAGTTTTAGTGTAGTTTTTCAAGTTCTTCTAGTCGTTTCTCAATCTCTACTAGCTTATTGATAATAATGATGTGTGTTTTTTTTGCATCTATGCCTACAGGACTATCTGGACTGGTAATGACACTTGCAATTTCCTTCTTTTTTTCTTCGTCAACTTCTAGATTCATTTCTTTAATTACAATTGTGAGTTAAAATATAGTTTGCTCAGAGCAATTTTTTCTTTGCCGCATAAACCATTACAGCACAAATTGTCTTTGAATC
>CAYVQV010000109.1:0-2934 GCA_964454035.1 uncultured Candidatus Nitrosopelagicus sp.
ACTATCAGACCAATCGGGAGAATTGCTATCCCGATTTCGGGTAGGGTGCCCGTTGGCTCGTGGGCTGGCCGGAGACACCGGGAATCCCTCCCTTGCCAAGGAGATCCGTCCCGTTAGAATCCGGCGAGCAATAACGCCCCGGTAGTTCAACGGATAGAACAAGGGTTTCCTAAACCTTAGATGTGGGTTCGATTCCCGCCCGGGGTACCACTGCAACACCAGGGGAATTGCCGGAATTTAAAGAGCAGGGGAGGACGAAGCAGAGGCCCTGAAGTGGTACCGCAAGGCGGCGCAGGGGAATGAGAATGCCAAGTCTGCCCTGCGCAAGCTGGGTGTCAGGGAGTGACCATCCAGCGTCACCTACTTCCCCGGGAACCAGTCTTCGGTCACGATGAATCCCCGGGCCCTGATGTTTTGCGGCCCCCCCGATCCAGTCTTATTCAGACGTGACCGGGCCTAATCCGAGGTCCTCGCTTCTTTGATCAACGCTCGCGGATCGTCAGCGCCATGACCTCCAGGATGGTGTGCTTGCCGCCGTGGCACAGTTCGAATCCGATTGCGCCTTCGGCGGGCCCATCCTTGTGCACGACATCGATCGTCTTCACTCCATTAAGCCAACCCTGCAGGTGGTGCCCCTTGGTCAGGATATACCAGTGATTCCAGTCGCCGTGCCGGACGAGTTTCTCCGCGTGATGCTGTGGAAACCTATGCACCATTCCGGCTCCGCCTTCTTCCCACAGGCAGCCCCAGTAATTCGACCCCATGTCGAACTGGTAGCCCGGTGCTTCCTGTGCCGACTTCGGCCGGAGCCGGATGCCGACGCCAGAGTTCGCTCCAGCGCCGGTCATCTTCACCACCGCATGCAGTTCGAAGTCGCGGTAGTCCTGTCTCTTCGTCCATGCGAAATGGTATTCGCCACCTCGGGATTCGCCGCGCAGGACGCCGTCCTCCGAGAGTTTCCAATACTCTGTCTCGCCCTTCCAGGCATCCCAGCTTCCAAGAAGATCGACCCACCCTTCGCCGACCGGCTTTCCCTCGATCAGCTGTCCCTCCTCCGGCAGGCTGATCTCGAGATCGTTGAAGAGCTTTGTTATTCGCTTCACCGTCTCATCGACCAGAACCTGACCGCCGGCGGAACTCACCGGACATGTCTCCGGGATCGCGCTGTATCCACCACCTGCGATCGCTTCCGCGGTCGGAAGGTAGTAGGCGGGCCCGGCAAGCTGGACGACACAGGTCATCTGCGCATCACTCCGTGCGACCATCCGGAGCCCATACTCGGTGAAGAGTTCGAACTGGTTCGTGCAGACCGCGACATCGCCGATCCGCAGGACATGGATCTCGGTCGGATAGCAACCATCAGCACTCTCCAGCAGGTTCTCCTGGACTCCCAGGGTCTGCGCCCGCCACGAAATGGGACGTGCCAGTGCGTTGGCCCTGTCCGGATGGTTCTTCAGTTCCTCCACGAACCCGTCATGCGCCGCCCGGATGCCCGCAATCTCTTCTTCACTCAGCTTCCATCCGGGAAGCCGGATCTGATCGCTGTGATGCTCCAGCACGACATCGCCTTTGCGCTCCTCGCGCACGAGCGTGTACACATCGAGAGCTGAAGCGACGATTCGCCGTGCGCATTCCTCGGTCCACCCGTTGATGCCGCGCAGCTGAAGCATCCGGTTTTCAGCATCCGCATGGAGACGTGGCCCCGGCATCTGGTCGCCGGACGCGCCGCACCAGCAGAGTACCGTGAAGGCTTCACCGAATTCCTTCTTCAGCTGTTCGCGCACCGGATGCCAGAAATCCGCACTGATCTGCCGGTTTCCCGGAGCGACCTGCGCCGGGCACCAGGGGTTTATCGCGGTGGCGATCGGATCGCCTCTCGAGTCGAAGAAAAACAAAACGGGCATTCCTCGATAGACCGCTCCTTCCGGCCCCTTGTAGTCCGGAGTCCGCATCTCTCCAAACATCTGCCCACGTCCGCTGAGATAGGCGGTCCGCCGGTTAAAGCCGATCTCCGCGTCCCCGAGTCCCCATGCCATGCTTCCTGCGCGCATGTTCGAGCAGGCTTTGATGATGGCTTCCGAGACCTGCTTCGCGAAGAACGCGATGTAGCTCTCTACCGTCATGACGCCATCCGGAATGATGAAATTATCGCGCATGACGACGGGTGCCTGGTGCGTGTGGGTCGTGCTGATGAATATCTTGGTTGGGTCGATTTCGGGAAGCGCCTTGCCCACCCGGTCGCGGACCGCGTTCAACATCTCCCACGGCAGGTGTACGAGATCCGCACTGACCATGATCGAGCGCTCCTGAATTTTGTCCCCCTCAAGCAACTCCAGCACGAGCACCTGCGCCATCACCGGGGAGGAAACCCCATCCGATACCCGGAGCCCGAAATAACCTTCGAGTGCGACAGGACGATCAGGCGTGATGGTGGTTTCCGCCGTCCCGATATGCAGTTGTGCGGTGTGAGCCAGCGCAGCACTCAACCAAAGCGTGATGATGGAGATGATTCTCATCATGAGTTTATTTCTCGATAATCTATTCCTCCGGGAACCAGTCTTCGTTCACGACGAATCCCCGGGCCTTGATGTAGTCCTTCCGGTCCTTGTAGTAGTTCTCGAGCTTCGGGCGGTCGAACCAGATCTCCTGCTCCCTGATGACCGCATGGTGAGCCATGCCGATCGAGACCCAGGAGGGGATTTTCTCGAACTCCCCGGTCCGGCAGCCATGAATGGCGAGGAGGGCGAGAGGTTCGGTGATGTTCAGGGGCACGACTTTCGGTCGATCGTAATCCAGCTGGTTGCTGCCGAATCTTTCCCTCATCATGTCCTTCACCGTGATTCCCTCGTGGGGCGATTGCTTGAATTCCTTCAGGGCCTGGAAGTTCTGTGTGCGATCCGCTTCCACGACGAAGAGGCCGCTCCCGGGATCCTG
>CAYVQV010000110.1:0-2896 GCA_964454035.1 uncultured Candidatus Nitrosopelagicus sp.
TCAATTTCTTCCATCAGTATATCTTTTGCAATATCATATGTTGCAGGATCTTTACCATAAGTCATCTTACATACTTTATTCCAATTTACAATTGCACCTTGTTCAGCCTTGAGACATTTTTCTAATATTGCATTTATGTCAGTTTTTTTTGGTGGTAATTGTAAAAATTCACATCCAGACATCTTAGTGAACGCTTGTGCATCATCTGGTAAACTTCCTCCTAATTGAAATATTCTTTCAATACATGATTCAAAATGACTAAGATCTTCTAATCTTGCATCTTCAATAATACCTTTAATTCCTTCACCATCAATTCCTGTACAATGCATTCTAAGATTTGTAAAATAATAATATGCAGTGAACTCAACAGATGCGTTTGCTACCAATAATTTTATGAGTTTCTGAACATCTAGACCATTTTTTTTAAGAATTTCTACACCTACTACATGAGGATTTTTACTTTTACCCATTGTATGAAATCATTATAATTCATATTAAAAAGATTATTAAAATTCTAAAATCTGCTATTTCACATTCTATAATGATTCATTCTAAAAACGTATAATATGAGTTAGGTATGCCTACACACCAAACACCTTTAGAAACTGGGAAAAAGCGTAATAAGTCAAATCGTATCATTACTGTAGATGCAAAAAAATGATAAGCAACGTTGCCCCTCTTGCAATAAGACTTCACTTGTATTAGATGAGAATTCTGGTGAATTAGCATGTAGTGCATGTGGTATAGTAATAACTGAAAAAGGTGCAGCTGATGGACCTGAATGGAGATCATTTGCAAATGATGGAGTTGATAAAAGCCGAGTTGGTGCTGGCACATCAATTACAATGCATGATATGGGATTATCAACAGTGATTGGTGCAGTTAACAAAGATGCAACAGGCAAACCACTTTCTACATCAATGAAAAAATCAATTGAAAGATTACGAACTTGGGATAGTCGTTCACAAGCTCATACATCTACAGATAGAAACCTTCGACAAGCTTTAAGTGAAATGGATAAACTAAAAGACAAATTATCATTAACTGATGCAGTAATTGAAAAATCTGCATATATTTATCGAAAAGCAATTGAAAAAAAATTAGTTAAAGGCAGATCAATACAAGGATTGGTTGCAGCATGTGTTTATGCAGGATGTAGAGACACAGAGACACCAAGAACACTTGATGATGTTGCAGATGGTATAAACATTAGAAGAAAAGATGTTGCAAGATGTTATCGTTTGATTTTCAGAGAACTGGACCTTAAAATTCCTGTTGCAGATCCAGTTAATGGTATTGCAAGGATTGCAAGTATAGCAGGGTTGGGTGAAAAAACAAAACGTAAAGCAATTGAAATCTTGAGTAAAGCAAAAAAAATTGGAATGGTTGCAGGTAAAGATCCAATGGGATTAGCAGCAGCAGCACTTTATTTGGCATGTATAACAAGTGGTGGTAGCAAAACTCAAAAAGAAATTTCACTAGCATCAGGAGTTACAGAAGTAACTATCAGAAATCGCTGTGCAGGTTTAAGAGACCTAATTGATTAAAATCTAGAAATTTTAATTTTAAACATAATTCAGCAAATAATTCTTTAAATATTATTCAAGTTCATCAAGCGGATCATTTTCTCTTCGTCTCATTACAATAAACATTCCAATTGTTAAACCAAACTGATAGAATGCATATAGAATTATTTGAAAATATGTAGGAACATAGTCTGTAAATTTACCTAGCATTGCGATAATTAGAACGATTACACTTATTGTAAAAATGAAATAACGCGAAATGGAGTTAATTTCTGCAAATTTGAAAATTAAAATCAAAGTAACTGTTACAAAAATTCCAATTATTGCAAAGAATCCTGCATCCAGACCAAGAAAGTCAATTAATAAATTGAATATTCCTTCTGGTGTTTCAGGAATTATAAATTCATTAATTTCAACCTTCCCAGGTTCTGCAAATTTAGATATATTTCCTGATGCATTAATTACAAATAAAATCAATAATATGATTGAAACACCTTTTGCATATTTTTTTATTTTTGGAAATTTTCGTCTAATACCTCTTGCAAGTATTGCTCCTTGTAGTAAACCAATTGCAAATACTATACCAAATGTAATAAGAAAGTTTTCTTCGGCAAGTTGCAGTATATCCAATGTCTCATCATAATTTAGGATAATCCTTTTTTAAAGACAAGGTTGTCAAAATAACACAAATAGGATGTAATCAAGAAGCTTTTTCAACTAAGAAAGTTCTCAGATGTTATTGGTTGATGAATTTAGAATAGATACACCATATCTGCCTGGGGAAAAAGGATGTAGATTAACATGGGTTTTAGGTATGGATGATGAAAAAACACTCTATCTGAGACATGAAGATCTTGTTGAATTACTTGATGTTTTAACACATGGATCAACAGCTAAAATAGAGATGGAAGATGGCGCAAGTTCAATTCTAGTAAATTCCGATACAACTGATTTTTTTCTTGCAGGCCAAACATCATTAAAAATTGAAACATTAGCATTAAAACTTGCATTGAAAGAATTCAAAAAAAATAATCCTGATGCATAGTTAAAATTTTTGTTATTAAATTGAAACCAATAAAATTAAGAATTAGTTAATTCAGCATCATTGATTGATTTTCTTTTTTTTCTAATAGTAGAATAAATCAAAAATCCAATATTGATCATTGGAAATATTTCAATCAAATCAACACCATACATAAAAAAATCAAGTATTGGATGAACCCTACTTATCATTCCAGATTCCAAATACAAATCTGCATTCCAGACCATATGAGGAATTTGAATGTAAATTATGAATGCTGTTAAAATTAACGATTCTGTTACATGCCTTTCATACCATGACCAAAATTTAGTCCATGTAGTCTGTTTTT
>CAYVQV010000111.1:0-2856 GCA_964454035.1 uncultured Candidatus Nitrosopelagicus sp.
ATAAACACATCAAAGACTTTCATATACACATCAGCATTACCTGCATCTATCAATCAATATTCACTACAAAGATTTGATTCAAATCGTGAAGCATATAGAAAAAAATTATGGAAAAAGATTAATCAGTTCCATCATAGATTAAATGAAATAGGATTTACAACGAGATCTAACAGTCAAATAATTCCAATAATTATAGGTAATGAAAAAAAAGCAATGGATGTTTCAAAATTTTTAAGAGGTAAAGGAATTTTTGCACAAGCAATAAGATATCCAACTGTAAAAAAGAATCAAGCACGCATAAGAATTTCAATTACAGGGTGGTTATCGGAAAAAGAGATAGAATATTCAATACAGGTTTTAGAAAAAGCTAAAAGAAGATTTAATCTAAATAATTAACGCATCATATCAAATCCACCTATAACAGGCGAACCTACAATAAATGCCCCAACAACTATGGCACCTAACAATGCAATAACATAATAAAATCTGGAATTCATATAAAAAAATAATAATGCTAGAATAAAAACTCACTGTGTTACGATTTTATAAAATCAAGATATACTAGTAACGTGGTAGAAGTTTCAATACTTATTGCATTTTTGGCAGGAATAGGATCATTTTTTGCTCCATGTATCATACCCATGGTTCCAGCGTTTTTGGCATATATTTCAGGTACAACATTATCCGAAGTCAAAACAAAAGATAATGTTATCTCAATTAACAAGTCAAATGTACTTCTAAATTCAATATTTTTTGTACTTGGGTTCTCAGTAGTATTTTCAGCACTAGGGGTTGCAATCAATTCAATTTTTTATGAAAATGCAAATCAGGTTGTATCAGAATTTAATCAAATTGGAGGAATAATCATCATAGGTTTTGGAACATACATGATTCTAAGCCATAAGATTCGTATACTCAATATTGAAAAGAAAATATTCCCAAAAAGCGTAGGATTCAGATTTCCAGTGTCATTTTTGTTTGGAATGGCATTTGCAGCAGGATGGACACCATGCGTAGGACCAATATTAGGTACAATAATCACCCTTGCAGCAACAACTCCTGGAATTGCATTCAATCTACTACTTGCCTATTCTATAGGAATGGGAATACCATTTATGATAATGGGTGCATTAATTTCGAAATCAAGTAAGATAATTTCAAGAGTTGGAAAACATTTGAAATACTATACAGTGGTTTTTGGAATAATAATAATTATACTTGGAATACTAGTATTCTTCAATCAGTTAGTTTTAATTGCAAACTTTCCAATTCTAAATGATCTATTATTGTTGAGTTGAAATGAAAAAGGAATACAAGTATGCATCAGTATTTTTTGCAATAATTGCGATTGGAATAATTTCTATTTCTTATTTTTATGACGAGGTTGATCTAAAAAGAAATACAACTGATGACACAATCGTATCTGATAAAAAATTTCTCAGAATTTCTCCAGAGTTAAAAGAGGTTTCAGGCTACATCAACACCTCTTCAGAAGAAATTAAACAAATGATAAATGGAAATGTGGTTCTTTATGATTTTTGGACATATAGTTGTATAAATTGTATCAGAACCCTACCATATCTTACAGCATGGGACGAAAAGTATGGGGATCAAGGATTAGTAATTGTAGGAATACATACTCCTGAATTTGAATTTGAGAAGGAATATGAAAATGTAGTTTTTGCAACTAAAAAATTTGGAGTAAAATACCCAGTGCTACAAGATAATGAAAAAGAAATTTGGAATGATTTTCAAAATAGATACTGGCCAAGAAAATACATTGCAGACCATGAAGGATACATCAGATTTGATCATATCGGGGAAGGAGCCTATAAAGAAACAGAAGAAGTGATTCAATTACTTTTAGCAGAGAGATCAGAAACAACGGGTAAAACACTAGAAAAAAATAATTTTGTCAAACTAAGTGAATTTGAACATACACCAATTCGTACTCCTGAATTATACTTTGGATTTAGTTTTGCAGAAGGAAGAAACCAATTAGGAAATGAAGAAGGATTTTCAAAAAACAAAGTCGTGACTTACCAATTACCTGAACAATTCCGAGAACATTATTTCTACATGGAAGGAATGTGGAAAAATAATAATGATGGAATGATGTTAGTTTCAGATTCAGGAACAATTGTACTGAATTTTAAGGCTAAACAAGTTAACATTGTTGCATCAAATGAAGCAGTATTGAAGATTACATATGATGGAAATCTCATGTCGCCCGAGATTAGAGGAGATGATGTTTTACCAGATGGAACGGTCAATATTTCAGAGCCAAGATTATACAACTTGATTGAATCCACCCAAGAAGGACTACATGAGATTGTTATAAAAATAGAAAATCCTGGCTTTGAGGTATTCACATTTACTTTTGGATGATTTTCACTAGGCAGTATGTAGAGTTACTTAAGAAAAATTGATCCATTTAGATCAATTTTTTTTAGTCTTTCTATAAAATGCCAAATTATGTAGTTTCTTACATGGTATCATTTTCAGAGAAGTGGAATATTTTAAAAAATAAGGAGACACTGTCTCAGAAATTCATGGGTACTGTTAAACCTGAAGCCCCACTAAAACACAGATTGGATGTAGCACAAAAGAAGCTACAACTCCAGATTAGTAAATTAGGAGAGACTGAGCAAAAATTAAAACAAAAAGATACCATGTTTATGGATAAAATTGTAGAAGCAACTAAAGCAAATAATCAGCCTTATGCAAAAATGTATGCAAATGAATTAGCAGAAATAAGAAAGACAAACAAGACAGTGAGTAACGCAAAATTATCAATGGAACAAGTTCAGATTAGATTAAACACAGTTTCAGAATTAGGAGACGTAGTAGTAACAC
>CAYVQV010000112.1:0-2839 GCA_964454035.1 uncultured Candidatus Nitrosopelagicus sp.
CTGCACCAGCAGCAGATGGAGCTACTGCACCAGCAGCAGAAAAGAAAGAAGCTCCAGCAGCAGCAAAGAAAGAATAGGTGATAATAATGGGAGATATTAAAAATTTTAGAAGAGTCTGGAAAAAACCAAAACGACCATTTAATTTTGATTTAAAGATGGAAGAACTGAAACTTTTAGGTACATTTGGATTAAAAACAAAGCGAGAATTATGGAAAGCTAGAACTGAATTATCACGTGTTAGAAATCAAGCTAGATCACTTTTGGCTTTAAGACAGGAAATTAGAGATAAAGAAGAGCCAATCTTAGTGAATTCTTTATCTAGAGTAGGATATGTAGAAACTAATGCAACGCTAGATGATGTTTTAAATCTTGAAATAAGTGATTTGTTTTCACGTAGATTGCAAACTATAGTTCAGAAGAAATTCTATTTTAAAACTCCGTATCAAGCTAGACAAGCAGTTTCACATGGACATGTATTAATTGGAGATAGAATTGTGAACATACCATCATATGTTGTAAAAGTTGATGAAGAATCTACAATAAAACTTACTCCAGAATCAATCTTTAACGAAATTCTATCAAAACCAGAATCTGACTTGGGTAGTCCTGAAACTGAGAATTTAGAAATTCCAACTGAATCTACTAGTGAAGTAAAAGAAGAAGAAAAAGTTAGTACTGAATCTACTAGTGAAGTAAAAGAAGAAGAAAAAGTTAGTACTGAATCTACTAGTGAAGTAAAAGAAGAAGAAAAAGTTAGTACTGAATAATCATTTATCTACTTTTGAAATTAGAAACTCTCTGATACTCTTTTTCAATTAATTCTAATAGTTTTTGAGAAGTAATTTTTGTTTTCAGTAAAGCTGCAATCATACATCCTCCAGCTCCAGCACCTTCTTTAACAAACCCTTCAGAGTATGACCTTAATCCAGCAAAATTTGAACTATTTAGAAGAGGATCAACTGATAAAACAGGTATATCGTCTATTTGCTTTACAGTTTCTAAAAATTTAGCATCGATATCATCAATAATATAAGAAGTACAACCAATAGCAACATTCTGTTTTTTATATCCAATTTTTTTTGCAAATGCAAGAACTGCGGTCATTTGTGTTCCACCTGCCAAAATCACATGTGTAATTTTTGATGATTCAGATAATATTCCAGCAATAACTGGAATCATTGGATCGCCAAGTTCAGAAATAATTTTGATCGGATCATCTGATGTTAATCGTTTTAGAGCGCTAGAGACTGTTTGGTTCTTTATTTCAATTGGATTATTTGGCATGCTTGAACTTACACTTGTGTCAATACCAAAACCTTTGAGGACAGCTAATGCAGTAGTAGTGCCGCCTGGTATACTTTCACCAATAACAAGACAATCATTTGGTTTTGAAATGGATTTGCCAATCACTCTTCCAAATTCTACTGCTTCAATCACTTTTTCTGGTGTTAATGCAGTAGATTCTGAAATATTTTTTCCATAATCTAGCTGTGAATCAAAATATGATACGTCTGGATGAATTTTACTGCCTGCGTTTATTACAAAATGAGGTATTTTTGCTATATCAAGTGACGCTTTAGTTAATAGCGCTGGTGTTGGTTTCCCGTCTGGTGACATAGGAATAGAATCTATGCATTTACAGAACCCATGTCTAAGAAATTCTGCATCAGCAGGAGATGTAAATTTTAAGAATTCTTTATCTGCTCCAGCAATAGTAATTCCAGGTATTTCAGACGTTTCAGTATAAGAAATTACAAGGCAGAAAGTAAATTGACTTTTTTCTAATGAATTGGTAAATTCCTTGGCACTTTCAATATTTCCATGACTGGATATTACCAATTTATCCACCCATTCTCATAACAAATTCTTCTTCAGAAATTGGCTGTATTACTGGATTTGTATTTTTTTCGTTAGAAATAGTAGAAGTTGAATTTGAACCATAATCATGACCTGGATACATTACTAGTTTTTCATCTAATTTTGCAATTACATCAAATAGACTATGGTAAAGTTCCTTTGGACTTCCACCAGGAAGATCAACTCTTCCACAGTTTCCCACAAAAAGTGTGTCACCAGAGAAAATTTTACCATCACCAACTAGACAAATACTGTCTTTTGAATGACCAGGTGTATGATATACCAAAAATTCAGAGCAACCAAACTTGATTGAATCTCCATCTTTGACGGTCATATCATTTTGTAAAGTTGATGCTTCATGTTGTACAATTTTAGTGCTAATTTCAGCAGCTAATTCCTCATTTCCTCGTGTATGATCATGATGCCCATGAGTATTGACAATATACTTTGGGTTTAGATTTTGCTCATTGATTATTTGAATTATTTTATCCAAATCCCATGATGGATCAATTACTATACACTCTTGAGTAGATTCATCCTCAACAATATACGAAAAGTTCTGCATTGGACCTACTGAAATCTGATAAACTTTCATAGAATACCATCTTCTGCCTCTGGAGGTATTCCAATTTTTTCAACAAATACTTCACCTGTAAGATCTTTTCTTTTAGGAATTCCTTGTTTCATTTTGTGAAATGTTACAGTCATGTCACATTTAGTATAAACATTGGCAGTTTCGCCTGTCTGAGGATCTAATCCAGATGGTACATCAACTGCAAGCTTGAAACAATCAGCCTCATTGATGTAAATTATTGCTGATGAATATGGTTCTCTTATCTCTCCTGTTATTCCAGTACCCAGAATACTATCAATTATAACATCAGGTGTGCTGTAATCATTAATTCCATTATAACATTCTACAGATTTCATTTTTTCTAAAATTGACCAATTCCAATTACTTTCTTCAGTCTTGATTTTATCC
>CAYVQV010000113.1:0-2835 GCA_964454035.1 uncultured Candidatus Nitrosopelagicus sp.
CGCGACAGCCACGTCTTCAGCGTGGTGCTCTCCCAGGCTGAGCTACCTCGGCATATCACAAATCAAATCGATTCGAATAAAACCGTTTTTATGGACTCCAAATAATATCTGAAACACTACTTCTTTTGTTACTGACTCTTGCTAAAACAAAAAGAAGATCAGATAATCTATTCAAATACACTGTTGGAAATGTAGAAATTTCTTCATTTTGTGATAAACCAACAACATGAGTTTCAGCACGTCTGGCAATTGTTCGTGATAAATGTAAAATTGATGCTAATAATGTACCTCCTGGTAAAATGAAACTAGTTAATTCTGCTAATTCTGACTCAAAAGTATCAATTGATTCTTCAAGGAATTTAATCATTTTTTCAGTTGTTCTGATTTTAGTGTCTGCCATATCAGGATTTGCTAGATCAGACCCAACAACAAAAAGATCATTTTGAATCTTAATCAGAACTTCTTTAACCTTAGGTTCTAAATCTAATGAAATCGCAATCCCTATTGCAGAATTAAGTTCATCAACTGCACCATATGACATTATTCTCTCATTTGATTTCCATACACGCGTATTATCAAATAATGAAGTTTTTCCACTATCACCTGTTTTTGTATAAATTTTCATGATGAATCTAAATTTCTGTATTTAATTAAGATATAGTTAAATTTTCATAATTATTACAACTAATGAAATTATGAGAGAAACTGCTGATGAATTACTTAAAAATGCAAATGAACTGTTTTTAAAAAAAAAATTTAAAGATGCAATTTTACTTTATGATGAAATTTTAAAACTTGATGCTGAAAATCTGAATGTGATAAATAATAAAGGATACGCATTAAGCAAGATTAAAAATTATGATGATGCAATAGTATGTTATGATCAAGGATTAAAAATTAATCCTAATGAAAAAAGTTTACAAATTAACAAGATTTCATCACTAAGAAAAAAACATGATTTTCAAAGTGCACTAAATCTGTGTGATTTTATATTAAAAAATGAACCAGTGGAAAATATAGTATTATATCATAAAATCCGAATACTTCATTCAATGAAAAAATTTACTGAATCAATAGAAATATGTAATACAATTTTAGAATTATATCCAAATAATGCTGATGTATTATTTGATAAATCATGCAATTATGCATTACTAAATGACTATCCAAATTGTTTGAAAAATTTAAAAATGGCAATCAACATTTCAAATAAATTTAAAATTAATTCTAGAAAAAACAAAAGTTTTGAATCGCTAAGAAAAATTGAAGAATTTCAAAAGCTTATTGAATAGTACGGTTTTTTAATACTTTAATTTCAGATGTAATATGGAAAAATCAAAATGTCCATACTGTGAATCTGAATTTGAAACAAACCAAGATTTGTCAGTACATATAGATAGAATACACGGCGATTCAGGCTTATTAGAAGGAAGTTCTAAAAAGCTTTAACTTGATTTCTGATTTTTTTTTCCAAATTGCTGGATTAAAAAATATTCCACGAACTGGTTGGAAAATGAAATTAAATTTACAGGATTCAGAATCAGTCGCAGAGCATTCCTATATGATGTCTGTTATGGCCATGGTCATGGCTGATTTAAAAAATCTGAACACAGAAAAAATACTAAAAATGACAATACTCCATGATTGGGCAGAAAGTAAAATTGGCGATTTTATGCCAGATGAAATAACTATTGAGAAAAAAACTGAACTTGAGGAATATGCAATGACTGAACTCATAGATGAATTGCCACCTGCCATAAAGGATAATTATTTTGATATATGGAATGATTATAAAGAAAATTTATCAAATGAAGCAAGATTTGTTCATGAATTAGACAAATTAGAAATGGCATTACAAGGAAAAATATATGAAAAAGAAACTGATCCTGAAAAAATCAAACCATTTTTGATTTCAGCTGTTGAAAAAATAGCTGACGACGAACTTAAGAAAATACTAATAGAAATACTTGAAAAAAAATAAATTTGGAGTAATATGATGATCTGAATTGACTGCGGAAAATGATGAATTAATTAAAGCACAGAATGAAGTTATAGGAATACTTTTTGAAATAATAAAGAGATATCAGGCTAATAATGATTTTACAGATGAATATATTGAAATGTCTATTAAAAATCCTAATGAAATCGATAAAAAACGATTAGAGGAGATTAATAAAGAACGTAATGAAAACGCAGAAGTTATTTCACGTCTTTTAAAAAAATTGGAAACCTGACATATTAGTCTCCACAGCCACAAGAATCATCATCAGAAATCATACGAAATTTTTTTGTTTGTTCGTATTTTGACTGCTGATAGTGTGAAATGTTAGTTATTCTATTTCTAACTAGCTTGTTATCCCAACTTCCTTCATTTTCAAACCATGCCTCAATTTCATCAACATCATATACTTCACCATTTTCATTGATTTCTTTGAAAATTTGTTTAATTGCAGTTTCATCACCATCTGATAATGAATTCTTGTTTTGTACAGACGTAGTTATCTCATTTAGACGTAATATTGTTGAATTTAGTAATGGCATACATATTGTTAATTTATTAAGAATATATTGATTTAAAGAATATGCAGTATTTCCAAGCGTTAAAAATTGGTAAAAAAAGAGTTGAAGATGCAAGATCATATCTAAATTCAATTTCAAATGATAAAGCAATGCCTGCACTTGCCTTACGAGATAACAAAACAAATGTTTGGGAACCAGTAGGTGAGGAAAATATGTATGCGGTGGTGGATGAATCATCGGGTTTTGTTTTAACCGATACCAGTGGGTATATTCTAGCATTATGTGATAAAAATGGCATATCAAAGACAATTGTTC
>CAYVQV010000114.1:0-2834 GCA_964454035.1 uncultured Candidatus Nitrosopelagicus sp.
TTTCATTAATTTCTATAAATGTTAAAGTAATATTTTCAGTTTTATCCATCAAGAAGTTTTCCAAAGCCACATATTTCGTTCCACTTCCCATAGATGTTCCCTATTTGTAGTCAATAATAATCAATATCCCTTCGGATTCATTATCTAAAAATTTCTTGTATCTTTTTCCGTGTATCTTTTCCCATAAAAAAGAAAATTCCTGTACCCAATAATACAGTTGGAACTGCCACGTACAGCAGATCAAGTATTGGGTCTCCACACATACAATATATCAAAACAACTAGTATTTGAACCCATTATAACATTCTCATAAATTGAGAAAAGGATCAAAATTGATATAACATATCAATTTCTTATAATTCGATAATGTCACGTGAAAATTTTCTGCATGAGGCAAATTTGCTTGCTGATCAACAAAAAAATGATGAATATCTAGATTTATGTAATAAGGAACTTGCACGAGATGATAAAAATGCTGATGCATTACTTCACAAAAGTTCTTGTTTAATTAGATTGAAAAAACCAGAAGATGCTATAGCATGCTGTGATAAAATACTTGATGGAGATGCATTTTTTATTGGTGATATTGAACTATCTACTGCCTTTACATTGGACAATAAAGGACATGCATTATCTCTATTAGGAAAATTTGAAGATGCTTTAGAGTATCATGAAAAAGCACTTGTAATAGATGATAAAAATGAAAAAACTTTTGTGAATAAAGCACTTGCATTAGGTGGATTAGGCAAATATGAAGATTCGTTAAAAAACAGTGAGCATGCAATATCAATCAATCAAAATTATTCTAAAGCATGGAATAACGCTGGATATGCATTACATAAACTTGGTAAATCTGAAGATGGACTAGAATATGTAGAAAAGGCATTAGAATTGGATCCTACTGATCCAGATGCATTGGATTCAAAACGTGATATTCTTAGGGCTTTAGGCAGAACCGATTAATATTATGCACTTTAATTTACTTGAACGCCTTTCCAGAAGGCGACCATGCCTTTGATATTTTCTGCTTTTTCCAGTGGTGTATCATAATACCATGCACAATCTTCGTTTGTTTTGCCATCAACAGTTATTGAATAATAATTGGCTTTTCCTTTCCAGAAACATGTAGTACTAGTTTCAGTTTTATGATAATATTCTTTTTTTATAGAATCAATTGGAAAATAATGATTTCCCTCTACAACTATAGTTTCATCGCTTTCAGCAATTACTTGGTTGTTCCAAACTGCCTTCATAGTATAACTTGAATCTAACTCAATATTAGGCATATACTATAGTTGATTTTTTATTCATTTTGAATTTTTAACTAGTAAAAAGATTAATCAATACTTCAAAAATTATAGAAATATGAGCTTAGGACCTGAATCTGAAGAAGAAGACAGTGTTTATGAAGAATGTACAAATTTCATCAAGTTCTGTAAAAGTTGGAACATAGAAGTGACATCTGACGCATTAGCACATGTGTGGACACAGTATCAACTAGTTGATGATGATGATGATGTTGATTATGATGAATAATACAGATTACTGATCTTCTAAAGGTGGACTCAAATGGGCTTTTGATGAAATGCATGTCCAGAAATGTTCTTTCTCTTTTGCATTTTTTTCGTTTTTATTTTTTTTATTTTTCATCTATATTGTATACATCAAAAGTATATTTTAGGGTCATGAAAATTAGGCTGGCTTTTTTTTGAGCAGATATACGAGTATTCCTATTTTATATCAACCAGTACAGCCATTATACATCATATCTCTATAATGGAGAATATGCCATAAGCCAGAATAAATACACCCAACAGTATAATAGATTTTGAAAGTAATCCCCATTTCCTCTTCTTTGGAATTTTCTTCCTTTTCATTTAAAATTTCTAAGTTTTTCAAGTAAAAAAAGAATTATGATATAAAACAAGAAATTATTCATACGGTAAAAAATAATCACGCTTCATAATTCGGCAAACTCATCACTGTCTTAGGAACTCAGAGAGAACCTCGTCTAATTAATAATCATCAGCATTAATGCTAAAATTTTCAATTATAAAGAATTTTCAGATTATTGATTTTCATATAATCCATTTTTAGGCACAAATTGACAAATAAAGATAAATTGATTTTTTTAATATGATTTTACCATAAAATAGATAAGTTGAAAAACTTATTTTTGCAACTTTTTCTATAATTTTCTAGATGAAACCATTATTTCAATTAAGTACAAGAAAATATGACGAAGAAAAAATTTTAGTGCAAAATGCTATGGAGGATCTTGAAAAAAAATGTAAAGTAAAAAATGGATTTGAGATAAAACCTGCGTCATCAAAAGCTGGTTGGGCTTTTTTTGATTTAGAATTAAGTACAGAAATGCTTTCTGTAATAGAAAGTTCAGGAATGATGATAAATGCACAGGGATTTGGATTTAGCGAACAACTGAAAAATTTTATTGGTCATTTCCTTGAATCAAAAGGAAGTGAAGTAAGAATTAAAAATATTAATTATTAAAATTAACTAGTTCTGTTTATGATTTTGGAAACAATCAGAACAGTAAACAGGTCTGTCATTACGAGGTTCAAATGGTATCTCACATTCATTGCCACAATCTCCACAAGTTGCTTTGTGCATTTCGCGTGGTCTTCTATCACCTCTTCCGAATCTAGAACCACCTCTATCGTTTCTTCCATATCCACCTGCACCTCTTCCACCAAATCTTCCTCCACCACGATCACTTCGTTCTGGTTTATGATTTTGGAAACAATCAGAACAGTAAACAGGTTTATCATTACGAGGTTCAAATGGTATCTCACATTCATTGCCACAATCTCCAC
>CAYVQV010000115.1:0-2834 GCA_964454035.1 uncultured Candidatus Nitrosopelagicus sp.
TAACTGCCGCAGCGATGACTTGGAACTTTGCGATAAACCCAGAGGTCACCGGAATTCCGGCTTGGGCGAACAACAGCACCGTGAACCCAATGGCTAATACCGGCCTGCTGCGTCCTAGGCCTGCATATCGGCTCAGCGGGTGTTCATCGTCAGTTCCTATTGCGCCCACGACCGCGAAGGTTCCCAGCACCATAATGGTGTAGGTAAACAGGTAGAAGAGCGCTGCTGAAGTGCCCTCAGCGCTTGCTGCGTGGACAGCCACGAGAACGTAGCCGGCGTGACTCACTGATGAGAACGCAAGCATTCGTTTGACGTCAGTCTGCAGTATGGCCATTACCGCGCCGATAACCAGAGTGATAAGAGCTAACACTCCAACTATGGGAGCCCAATCAACGTCGTGGCTGGCAAACGCCGCGAAAAAGATTCTTAGTAAAGCAGCGAAACCAGCGGCCTTAGCTATCGAGGCCATCCACCCGGTCACGGGACTCGGTGCACCCTGGTACACATCTGGTGCCCAGAAGTGGAACGGTGCTGCGGCTACTTTGAAAGAAAGGCCCACAAGTAACAGGGCCATAGCTGCCATAAGTAAATGTTGATCACGGAACACGACAACGTCGAGATAGTTGCGAACATGGACGAGGTTGGTAGATCCCGTCGCTCCATAGGTAAGTGCGATCCCATAGAGCAAGAAGGCCGAGCTGAATGCTCCAAGGACGAAGTACTTGATCGCTGATTCTCGCGCTTCCGATCGTCGATGATGCATGGCGATCATGACGTAGATACCTATAGATAGAGCTTCGAGCCCAAGAAACATCACTATCAGGTCATTGGCTGACGCCATAACAATCGCTCCGGCAGCCGAGCACAGGAGCAATGCATGAAACTCGGGTGGATCAATCCCCTCGCGATCTAGATAGTCGTGCGAAAGAAGTGCTGTCGCTGCCAGGCCGATCAAAATCAGCATGGTGAAGAAGATGCTGAACCCATCAATCCCAAAAGCCGACGCTATTGATGATGAAGGGCCCTCTGTCTGAACGTCGTTCCAGAGACCGATGGCAATGATTGATGAAGTGACCGCCGAACAGAGTGTGGTGACGGTCACAAACGCGGTTGTTGTTCGCTGTGGGGCAAGGGCGCTTACAAGCAGGATGACTAGTGCTGCTCCTAAGAGAATGATTTGGGGCAGCAAAGCCCACCAGTTAACTGATGGTCCAACGAATCCGAGAATTTGTAGGGCGCCCATCAGTGGTCGTCCTCGCTTACGTGACTTTCATCTACAACTACGGGAGCTCCTACATCAGGCTGAACATAGTCAGAGTGCTGTTCGAGATGTGATATCAGGCCGTCAACAGCTGGTTCTATTCGTTCCAGTAATGGTTTCGGGTATAAGCCCAGGAAAACAATTCCCACAATGAAGGGGGCCAAAACCAAACCTTCTTTGAGGGTGAGATCTGGTGTTTGCTCATCGTCTGGGGTTGGTTCACCGTGAAAGACCCTCTGGTAGGCCCATAGAAGATAAAGGGCAGCAAGGATAACTCCGGTCGCAGCTATGACCGTCCACCAACGACGGGTTTCGTAGGAGCCAATGAGCACCAGGAACTCACCGACGAATCCATTCAACCCTGGTACCCCAATGGACGACAGCATGATGACGGTAAAAAACCCGGCAAAGACTGGGGCCGCCGATTGAATGCCACTCAGTTCTTCGATCGCGCGAGTTTTTCTTCTTTCGTACAGCATGCCGACCATAAGGAAAAGTGCTCCGGTCGAAAGACCGTGGTTGATCATTTGCAGCACTCCCCCTTCCAGGCTCTGCGTGGTGAAAGCAAAAATGCCGAGGACTATGAAGCCCATGTGAGCTATTGAGGAATACGCGACAAGCCGCTTTAGGTCCTTTTGCATTGTGGCAACGATCGCGCCGTATATGACCCCGATAACGCCTAGCGTCGCCAGGGTTGGTGCAGCCCAGACAGACGCTTCGGGGAAGAGGTAAAGACCGAAACGCAGCAGCCCGTATGTCCCCAATTTGAGCATGACCGCAGCTAGGACTACGGACCCGGCGGTTGGTGCTTGTGTGTGAGCATCAGGTAACCAGGTGTGAACTGGAACGATTGGCACCTTGATAACAAAAGCAAGTGCAAAGGCTAGGAAACACAATCGAGCTGTGTTTGTTGAGAGAGCTTGGCGTTGGGCTAGTTCGATAACGTTGAACGTGATGTCTTGATTGCCAGCGCTCAGCGTTGCGACGCTCACAATCGCGACGAGCATGAGCGCTGAACCGGCCATGGTGTACAGGAAAAATTTGGTTGCTGCGTATCGCCGGTCGTCGTAGCCCCAGCCGCCAATAAGCATGTACATGGGGACCAATACGATTTCGAACATCACGAAGAAGAGGAATAGGTCGAGTGCTAGAAAGGCGCCGAAAGATCCGGCTTGCAGCAGCAACAACCAAGCTGTGTAGGGCTTTGGATCGTGGTGAGGGTCAACTGCAATGAGCACGATTGGGGTTATCAGACCTGTAAGTACGACCAACCAGAGTGAGATCCCGTCGACGCCGACATGCCAGTTGATACCGAGGTTGGGGATCCATGATTGGACCGATTGAAATTGGAATCCCGCTTCATGAATCGAAAACTGGGCCATTACATACAGCGAAAGCGCGCCAGCAATTGAAGCAAAGATAGCTCCGACGGGTCTCATGAGTTCAGGTCTGCTGTTAGGCAGCAGCACCACTACTAACGCACCGACGATGGGCACGATGATGAGCGCATTTAAGACTGGGAATGATGAAGCGCTTTGCGCAGCCACTAGTTGAATCACAACAGCAACCCCCA
>CAYVQV010000116.1:0-2789 GCA_964454035.1 uncultured Candidatus Nitrosopelagicus sp.
GATTTTGATAAGAATATTAGATGGAAAGAAATTTCCATGGTTTTTCAGGGTGCAATGAACTCACTTGATCCGGTTTTTTCAATTCAGGAGCAATTTGAAGAAGTTCTAAAACAACATAATTTTAAGGAAAACATACGACAAACAATAATCCAATCTCTAAATTCTGTTAATCTTGATGAATCCATACTAAAGAAATTTCCACATGAATTGAGCGGAGGAATGAAGCAGAGAATTGTTATTGCAATGGCTTTAATTCTGAAACCCAAGTTTGTGATTGCTGATGAACCTACTACCGCATTAGATGTGTTGATTCAAGCACAAATTGTTAATCTCTTTAAAAAATTAAAAAAAGATGGACAGTCTTTCATGATAATTTCTCATGATTTATCTGTTCTATCTGAAGTTGCAGAAAAGATTGGAATTATGTATGGAGGAAGAATGGTAGAATTTGGAGATTCGTCTGAAATATTTCTTGAACCAAAACATCCCTATACAAAAGGTCTGTTGGAGTCAATTCCTGTTTTATCAAAAGAATCAAAATCAAAATTTATTCCGGGAACTCCACCAAATTTAGTTAATCCACAAGAGGGATGTAGATTCTATGATAGATGTCCTGAAGCAATGGACAAATGTAGAAAGGATCCACCTAAAATTAAGACAAAGAGTGGTTATGTTTTATGCTGGCTTTATGAATAGCGTTTAACTATTGGAAGACATCCATCTATTATTCGAATAACTTCCGTTCTAACAACATTCTTGTCTATAGTTATCCAAACTCTTCTATCTATCACTGAAAACCCAATTGTTTGTATCTTAGTTCTTTCTTCCCAAACAAACTCTGTTTCTCCTAGCTGGTCATCAAATTGTTCTTCAAGTTCTGTTTTGATAGCAATCTGTGCAAACTGATATTGTGTTCTTTTTTGGTCTAATAGTGGTTCAAGATCATCTCGTCTAAAATATGCTAAGAGTTCGCCTGTTTTACTAATTATTCCAACAAAGCGTATGTATGGACTAATTTTCGAAATTAAATCACATACCTCATAGTTTTCATTTTCGGTCAAATTATTATTTAATCACTTTTTCGAATATTTTAGTGATTATTATGATATTTGTTTTAGTTTAACGTTTAATACTGAAAAAAAATGTTGCTAACCATTGGATATATGGGATTTTTTTCCGTTCTTTTCACCTGAAGTTGGATATTTAGGATTAGCACTTGTTAGTTTTTTTGGTTCATTAATACCATTTGTTCCTATACCTTCATTCATTCTTCTTGTAACAATGTCAGTAGGTACTCAATTTGATATACATATTCTGGCAATATTAGCTGCAGTTACTGCAACTCTTGCAAAACAAATTATTTTTTATCTTAGCTATGGTGGAAGAAAAATTATTTCCGAAAAAACAAAAACTAGAATGTTACCATTTCAAAGATTAGTAAAAAAATATGGGGCTGCGGCTGCATTTGTAGCAGCTGCTACTCCAATTCCTGATGATCTAGTTTATGTTCCTCTAGGTCTTGCAAAATACAATCCGCGCAGATTCTTTATATCTACACTTTTAGGAAAACTTGTTTTATGTTATATTCTTGTATTATCATCACATTATCTTAGTGAATCTATAGTTGATCCAATTTTTGCCAGTTTTGGAATAACATCAACTGATGATCTAAGTAATCCATTACCAATATTAATTGGAATTATAATTTTTGCTGTTTCCATGTTTCTTGTTGTTATATTGTTGCTTCGTCTGGATTGGACAAAAATACTTGGACGATTCTTGCCATGGACGCTAGAAGATGACGATCAAAAATAATCATTTTTTTCTATACTAAAATTCCATTTTTTCATAGTTCCTTTTGAAATTCCAATTCTATATTTTTTATGAATTTTTTTAATTTCTATTCCATTTGTAATATAAAGTGATGAATATTTTGTAAGATCATAGCCATTTTCTTTTATTGAAATGTTTAATGCCTGTGTTAATTTTCCAGGTCCGTTTACCAAATTATCAATTTTAGTTTTCTTCCTATTTCTTTTCATGATATCAATTCCTTGCATAGGATGAATTCCTCTAATCAAAACTGCGCCAGCATTAAATTTTTCACTACGTGCAACAACATTGATGCAATAATACATTCCATATGTGAAGTATACGTATGCACACCCTACTTGTTCGAACATTTTAGAATTTCTTTTAGTTTTTTTAATTGCTGCATGACTAGCTGGATCATCTGATGCACGATATGCTTCAGTTTCTGTAATTATTCCTATACATTTTTTATTACCAATTTTTCTTACTAATTTCTTACCAAGAAGATCTTTTGCAACTATTACAGTATCACGTTGAAAAAAGTTCCTTCGTAATACCATTTTATTTCATATTAGTAATCATTTTCGTTTAATTATTGTGAGAACATCTTCATCTTGAAGTATATGGTTCAATCCAACACGTTGTCCACCAAATTTTACACTTTTACCCCAAACAAGACCAAATCTAAAATCCCTTTTCATTTTTCGATGTAATTTATTACAAACATCAAGAACTAAACTATCTTTACGTATTATCAGTGGTTCTTTAAAATCAGTTTCACCACCTTTTGGGCGCATGTATATTCTAATAAAGTCTAATTCTTCATAAATTCTGTCTCGTAATTTTTCAATATTGACATTTCCATCTGCTGAAACAGCAATAACATCTGATTTAATTTTATTTTTAGCTTTTTTGAGAAATTTTTCATCAACTAAATCAATTTTATTTAAAATTGTAATTGCTTTTGCATATGTTTT
>CAYVQV010000117.1:0-2719 GCA_964454035.1 uncultured Candidatus Nitrosopelagicus sp.
ACTGTTGCAAGAGCTTTTCTTCCTCTGTTATTTGCAGGAATTACTAAATCTAATTTTGATGTCAGATTATCTGTGTTTGCTATACCAATTACTGGCACTCCTGCATTTGTGGCTTCAGTAACTGCTTGTGAATCTACTTGAGGATCAGAAATTATCAATAGATGTGGTTCAGTGTAAAATGGTAATGACGGATTTGTTAAAGTACCTGGCATGAATCTTCGAAGCATCATTGGTGCTCCAGTACATTCACAGAATTTTTCAATTGGTGTACTTGCATATTCTCTTCCGGAACAAACTATAACACGTTTTATGTCTTTACGACTAATGAATTTTGCAGCTGTCTTAATTCTACTAAGTGTGATATCAACATCCAACATGTATAATCCTTCAGGACTAGATTCTGTGATATATTGACGCATAAATTTGGTCTTTACATCTGTTCCAACTCTTATTCCAGTTGATAGAACTTTCTTCTTTATAGCTGACATTTCGGTTTGTTCGCTCATCGTGTTTTTAAAACTCTATCATGCCACGTATTAAATCATGCTCTGAAAGTCTAACTAATTCATTCAATTTAGCAACTCTTTCACCTCCAACAACACCAACTTTAAGTAATTTTGACTTTGTTGCTATTCCAATATGAGAAATATGTGAATCTGTTGATTCACCTGAGCGATGGGATGTAATTAGTTTTATATTATTTGCATTAGCCATTTTTGAAAATTCTAATGCATCAAAAAGACTGCCTGCTTGATTGACTTTGAGAATTGCAGCATTACATGAATTTTGTTCAATTGCTTTTTTCAATATTTTTGCATTTGTTACTGTAAGATCATCACCTGTAATCATTCTGTCTGGAAATTTTTTGGTCAATAATGCCATATCTTCAAATGCCTCTTCATGCACTGCATCTTCTGCATAGATTAGTTTGTATTTCTCAATAATTTTTGCAGCAAATTCAATTTGTTCACCTGGGTCATTTTCAAATCCTGCTCTATCATAGATATATTTTCCCTTATCCTCATTCCATTGTGTTGATGATGCAAAATCAACTCCTAACGCAATTTCTTTTCCAAGTGTAAATCCTAGATTTTCAATTGCTTTAGTAGATATTTCTAAGGCTTTTTCATTATCAAACTTTGGAGCCCAACCTCCTTCATCACCTCTGCCATTTGTAAAATATGGATCCTCTTTCTGAATTAATTTTCTTAGTTCCTTATGAACTTGTAAATTCATATCAATTGCTTCTCGAACAGTTTTTGCACCTATTGAAGCAACCAAAATTTCTTGAATATCTGGTGTTCCAGGACCTGCATGTGCACCACCACCAAGTATGTTACCTATAGGAAATGGAAATTTTAGTTCGTCATTTTTATTAATCATTTTGTATAGTGGTATATCTAATGCTTTTGCAGTAGATTCCGCCGCTGCTATAGTTATTGCAAATGCACATGCACCACCAATTTCTGAATAATTTTCTGATGTGTCAATTGATTTTATTGTATCATGAATTAGTTTTAGATCAGATGCATCGCAACCAATAAATTTTTTATTATTTTCATTTATGATTGCTAAGCTTTGTTCAGGTTTACCATCAGGAAAACTTACTGCTTCATATTTTCCTACACTTGCACCTGATGGAGCACAAACTCTACCTAGGAATTTATTATCAGTAATAATATCAATTTCAATAGTTTTTGTTCCACGACTGTTATAGAGAATTCTTCCTGTTAATGATGTAATTTCTGGCAAATTATTCTAACTCGCTTTGCACTTCTTGGTTTCGTTTGTGCATTGCTTCATAGAATGGAATAACTTGCTGGATAGTTTCAACTGTAGTTAATAGCATTCTTCTGCAACAGTATCTCTCCATTCCAAGTTCGTCAAGAACTTTGTTTGCTTCTTCTCCTGCCTTTATTTTATTTTGATAATCTTCATACTTATCGGCAATTAATTTTCCACAAGTAAAACATCTTACAGGTACTAACACACTTGAAAAAAACAATCAAGGATTATAAAAACCCTACAAGGATTTTAGTATGCGGATATCGCCCAGCCTGGTCAAAGGCGCTAGCTTGAGGGGTTAGTCTCTTAGGAGTTCGTGGGTTCGAATCCCACTATCCGCATTAATTATTTTTACGATTATTTTGTATATTTTTAATAAATTCTTGTCTTCTGATCTCTTCGGTAAGAACCAATCTTGTTTCCTCAACTAAAATCCGGTTAACATCTAATTTTCTTCTAGATTCTTTAACAATTTTATCATATGTTGCAAATGGGTATAACATCAAATACAAATTCTCCATTATCTCAAACAAATTTTCTGCATTCTTTGAATTTCCAATTCTTATCTGATCGATTATCTGCCTTTTCAATTCCCCAATACAATCAAGCAATCCAAGTATGTATGATTCACCTGAAACTTTGATTGATTTGTAAGTTGGAATTTGTTTTCCTTCAATAATTGATAGTAATGCAATTGCTTCTACTAATTCCTGTTCTGGAGTTAGAAGATATCTATCAAGACCACATGTTGTCTTTTGTTTTAATTTTGCAAGAAGCATTTTTGCTTTTTTTATTTTCAGTTTTGCTGAATTTAGATCGTTTTTGTGAATCGCAATAATTGCCTGACTACAATTTATGATTACTTCACGATTATTTTTAATTAAAAATTCCCGTGATGAATTTGTTCGTTCTAATTCTTTAGAAATTATTGGCA
>CAYVQV010000118.1:0-2632 GCA_964454035.1 uncultured Candidatus Nitrosopelagicus sp.
AAATAACAAGTCTATGGTAGTTGGGACACTAACTAATGGACCAGAAATAATGATGTTGACAAGAGCATTTACAAATTAAATTCAGATATTAAATCTTCTACTTTGACTTCTTTTTCTGTTCTGTCTAGCATGTTACGTAATACTATCATTCCATTAGAGAATTCTTTTGGTGCAACTATCACAGCAAATTTTGAATTAACAGACTGTTCCATTTGTTTTTTTAATGATCTCCCATTAAGATCAATGTCAACTAAAATTCCTTTGTTACGTAATGTTGATGCTAAATTAATTGCAATTGGTTTCATTTCTTCGTTTACATATATTATAGATATTCTAGACTCTTGTTCTTGCAAAAAAGAATTCTGATTTTCAAGTGATAAAATTATTCGTTCTATTCCACCTGCTACTCCAGTTGCACCAAGATCATCTCTACCAAACACGTTTGGTAAACTGTCATATCTTCCACCACCAACAAGCGCACCTATATCAAAACTCGTATCAAAAGCCTCAAAAACAATACCTGAATAATAGTCTAATCCACGTACTATACCAAAATTTATTCTAATATTATTTACATTGCGATTTTGTAAAGACTTGAAAACTGTTTTTATCTCATCCCAACTCACAAGCAAACTAGTATCAAACTTACTCTCTATCTCTTCAGGTGTTCCAGTAATTTCAGAAAATGTAATAATTTTTTCTAAATTGTCAGTAGAATAACCTTTTTCTTTAAACTCTTTAAGAATTTCTTGTTTGGGTTTTTTCTGAATCTTATCTACAGCTCTAAGTATATCGGAAACTAATTCTTTATCATCTGATTTAAAAATTTTGTTGATATACCCTTCAACTAGTTTTCTATGTGATAAATCAATAACAATATTTTCTAGTTTTAGTTTTTCAAAAAACTTTGATGTAAATTCTATAATCTCAGCATCATATTCTAGATTTGATTTACCAAATATCTCAATGTCCCACTGATGAAAGAATCGATAACGACCTTTTTGTGGTTCATCATAACGCCAAACACCACCGAATGATGAGAATTTTGCAGGTAACTTCATTGATTTTTGGTTAGTAATATAACGGGTAAGACCAACGGTAAAATCAAATCTTAATGCAATTTCTCTATCGCCCTTATCGCTGAAAAAATAAACATCGTCTCTAATTTTAGTTCCACTTTTTGCTTCAATTACAGAAAGTAACTCTATTGGAGATGGCTCCATAATTTTATATCCAAAAATTTTAGACATCTCAAAAAATTTTTCTCTAATAAATTCAATCTTAGAAAATTCTTGGTTTTCAAAATCCTTCATTCCGCGTGGTAGTTCCATTCACAAAAAAAAATGAACGAACGCATTTAGGCTTTGCTATAAGATTTAGAACTAATTAATATCAGAAGTGTAAAAAAAAGAAAATGAGCTACAAAAATCTGGAACATTCAACTGATGCAATAATAGAAGTTACCGCACCAAATTTAACAAAGGCATTTGAAATCGCTGGGAGATCAGTTGTGCAAACCATAATGGATGACTCGAAAATAGATGAAAAAATACAGAAAAATATAGTTGTAAAAGGAAAAAATCTCCATTATTTATTGTATAATTGGCTTGAGGAAGTCATTATCTTAACAATTACAGATGGTTTTGCAATTAAGCGTTTTAATTTAGTTATTGAAAAAGAACCATTTGTTATCAGAGCAAAATTATTTGGAGAAGGAATTGATATTAAGAAACATGGTTTCAAAGTAGAGATTAAATCTCCTACATTTCATGAAATGGAAATTGATGAGGGTGACGAGATTAGGTTGAAGTATCTTTTAGATTTGTAAAAATTATTAAGTAAATAACCAGAATCATTCAATATGGTAGATGAGGAATTAGAAAAACTCAAGAAAAAACAACTAGAAGAAATATTGAAGCTTCATAATCAATCAAATATTTCAGAAAAAACCTCAGTAATTGATTTAGACATTAACAATTTTGAACAAATAGTTTCTAAAGATGTATTAACATTGGTTGATTTTTGGGCAGAATGGTGTGGACCATGCAAATCAATGCATCCTATATTTACTAGACTTGCCAAAAAGTATGAGCATATTAATTTTGCAAGAGTAAATGTGGATAATAATCAAAATATTGCAATGAAATTTGGTGTTCAATCAATTCCAACATTCATTATGTTTAGAAATGGTACACCTATTGACAAGATGATTGGAGCGGTAGGAGAACCTGGAATTCATATGATCTGCAAAAAACATTCTTTAAATTAATAACCATAAACGGGATTAATTTTTCTTTGAATTTCTAAAATCTCATTAAAAATTTTTGATTCTTCTGAATTTAATTTATGCATATATTTTTTCAGAATCTTTTTTGCTTCATCAGGTGTTGGAAGTGAATAAAAAACATCTTCTTCAGATATTTGCCTTCCAATAGTTATGTTTTGTACAGAACATGCAACTTCTTCACCAGGTTTTACTATAGGTACAGTTTTTCCATCATTTTGGAGTTGGTGTACTATACCAATTTTTTTTCCAGACTTATTCATAAAAGGAATTTTTTGTCGTAATTTTCCTGTATCAACTCTAATTCCAAATACTGCAGGATTATTATTTCTAAAGATGTAACCTTTA
>CAYVQV010000119.1:0-2614 GCA_964454035.1 uncultured Candidatus Nitrosopelagicus sp.
ACAACTAATGCCATGTATAGTAATGGAATTTGAACTGTTCCAAATAATGGAAAGGCAAGATTTGAATCATACGCACCAAGTAATAATATTGGAGCAGAACAAAAAGCAAGAGCTATTGGTTTGAACCAACCACCCATAGTTTTTTTATCATCTATAATTCCAACAATAAATGCAAAGAATGTTGTCAGGATAACAGCAAGAATTTCAGAGATTGGAAAAAATATATATAAAATAATTAATGATAATTCCATTCCAACAATAATCGATAGACCACCAGGTCGTGCAACCATTGTTTTTTCTTTTTTATTTACATCAACAACGGTGATGTTACGTTTCTCTAAAGCACGAATTACATAAGGAGTTAATCCGTATACTGAAAAAAATGCAACGGCGATTGCGATTATTGCTGGGATTATTAGTTGTTCCAATTACCTGACCTTTTCTACTTGAGATTTGATACTTTTTGCAAGAATTGCACCAATTTTATCTATTGCTGCTAACTTCTCAAGAGGTGCTTTTTTCAGTGCGGTTTTATTTTTGTAGCCATTTTTATACAAAATTTGAGCACGAACACGTCCAATTTGTTTTATTTTTACTAATTCAAGATATTTCTCTGGAACACCATGAATTATTTGCAGTTTAAGCAAATCTGATTCGTCAATGAGATTCTGATATTCAGATACAATCTTTTTTTGATCATTTTCTTTGGCGTGATCTCTCCAAAATTTAACAATCTCTGTAAAGGTATAAGTCAAATCTTTTGCATTTTCTTTTATATAGAATATATCACCAGGCTCAGCATCAAAATGTTCTGACATATCTTGATAAGTCATAGCATCAATCCACTTGTAAAGAATTAACAGACTTTTGAAACAATCTTCGCTTGAAAATTTTTGTTGTGTGTATAATTTTTCATTTTTATTAATAAGATCATCCATATCTTCTTGATATTTATCAGGTATTGGATATTGTGAATAAAATTCAGGAAGATTTGTAATCATGTGTAATATTCCGAATGTATGTTTTGTTCCTCTTACATAATCTTCAATGTAACCTGTCATATCAAAGGCAGTTTTAGGATCAATTCTTAAATAAAAAACTCTAATACCAAATTTTGTAGGTTCAAAACCATTTTCATCAGTAATCATTCCATATTCTTTTAATTTTTCAAGTTGTTTTGTTATCTTTTTTTCTAATACAGAATCATCTGAAAGTTGATACGCAGCAAAAGTTTGTGAAAAGAATTTTATTATTTTTTCATAAGATGTTGGATTAAATTTAGATGCAGTATAAATAAATCCAAGTAAATTTATTCGTAAAGAACTATCTTCATCTAAAGTTTTTGATTCTAATGGTTCAGGTTCACCATCAACATAATGCTCTAATATTTCATCAGGATATCCTTTTGAAATAATTATTGATTCACCCATATCATCATATTGTGGTCGTCCAGCTCTTCCACACATCTGTTTGTATTCTAGAATACTAATTTTTTCCAAACCATTATTTGTATATCTCATAACACTTGGAATTACAACTCTACGTGCAGGTAAATTTACACCAGCAGCTAAGGTAGGAGTTGCAGTCAAAAATTTTATGTGTCTATTTTTATATTCAGTTTCGATTATTGTACGACATCTTTGATCAAGTCCTGCATGATGAAACGCTGTACCATTTTTCACCATTTGTGCTAATTCAGTAGTTAATTTTGTATTATCATAACTATCTTTTGGGAGAATTTTCTTTGAAATTTTTTCTAATTCTTTTCTTTGATTTTCATTAAGCATTTTTACAACATCACGTCCAGCCTCTTTTGCCCATGCTACGGCATTTTTTCTTGTCATTGCAAATATCAAGCATTGATCTCCATTCTCAACAGTATCCAATCCTAAACCAATCCAATCTTTTTGGTGCCTAGATTCTTGACGATCATTTGTGAGATTACCTTCAGTTTCTTCACGGTCTTGATTTGTTATGATATGTCGACTGTAAACGGCTTCAGATAATGGAACACGTCTAAATGTACTCTCAACTAATTCACAATCTAACCACTCAGCAAGTTCATCACTATTTGATATAGTTGCACTGAGTCCAATGATTCTAGGTGGATTTTTTCCAATAAATCCAGATCTAAGTCGGGTTAGAACAATTTCTAGTGTTGGACCTCTTGTGTCATCGCCAATTAGATGGATTTCATCAGAAACCACCAATCCTATATCATAAATCCAATCTTGCTGAAATGCCATATTTGCATCCATACTTTCGTTTGTGAGAAATATTACATCTGCATCTTCTAATTTCTCTTTTTTTTCTTTTGAATCTCCAGTAGATAATGCTACTTTGAGTTTTCTACCTAGATTTAGTTTCTCTAATTTTTTAAATTCTTCAAATTTTTCACTAGTTAATGCACGTAATGGAGTTAGATAGATAACTTTGGTTTTATGTTTTGAAAGATGGGAAAGAATTGCAAGCATTGCAATGAGCGTCTTTCCACTTGCAGTAGGTATTGTAATTAAAAAATTTTTTTTATCATCAAATAGTCCTGCCTTTACAGATTGTTCTTGTGGTTCAAAAAGTTCGTCGTATCCTTCAGACTTAAGAAAATCAATTACTT
>CAYVQV010000120.1:0-2482 GCA_964454035.1 uncultured Candidatus Nitrosopelagicus sp.
ACTTGTCCAATTCTGGACGCCAGAAACGATCATCATCACCTTGACCTTTAGTTGGAGCGTTAATTTTTGCGGTTTCTTTTAGGAGGGATTGGAGTTTATCTCCACGTTTTTTCTTCATATCTGCGAACGACATATGTTTCCTTTCGTATATTTCGTATTGCGTTGTATAAGTTGTATTGCGATTTATTTCACTTCTAATAATAAAGGATGTTTTTTACTCACCCTTCATTATATAGTATAACATACTTTTTCAATTTGTCAAGTACTAGATAGGTAGTTTAGAAGTTCTTGGTATTAAATGTAGATCTTCTGCTTCCTCTTGAACAGATTGTTTTAATTTTCCACCAACCATTTTACCGGCGGTTTCTGGTTCTAATTTATTTTCTTCACAGTAATGCATAATAGCATCTAAGTAAGTCATCTTAGTTTTTTGAACCAAGTTCTCAATGTTCTCCATGAAAACCATAGAGTTATTCATTTTAATGCCCATTCGCTAATGCCTCTTCACCTTCCTTAGTTTCAGGATCGTCTTTCTCCTTGAACCAGAAATCGGTTGACTTCGCTAGCACAGCCACGTAGGCTCCTACCAGAATGTTTATCAGTTGCATGTGATTATCTGCAACAGCATCAGAAAAAAACAACAAATATAATAATATTAAAAATGTTCCAACAACGGCCCAAGATAAAGAAATCCTTGCCCATTGTGCTCGTCTTTTTCTTGTTTCTATAGCTTCAAGATTTGAATTTGCCATATTATCCTTCATATTTTATTCCTTGTGATTCTTCAAGGAGTTTCCTGTTTTTCATGTGTTCTGCTTCAATTTCTTCTTTACTTCCACCAAAATATCCTACTGCGTAACCATTTTCACACATCCATTTATTTAAATTGGTCCAACCTGAAAACTCTTGTCCATCGTCAGTACAGTTGATCCAGAGTTCTCCAAGTATTCTTCCGAATTTACCTCTACTGTCTGCTTCTGGACATCGTAATTTAATTTCGATATCATCCCTGTCCGACACGATTGCCCAATGTAACCACGATTTGAGGGCGGCGGTTGAGAGCTTTCCATAAAACTTCTCTTCCAAATCTTTAGTTCTTGATTCTGGTGTGTCCATTCCGAGCAAACGGATCCGTCCACAGAACCTAACATCGAAACCAAGATCAATAACTGCATCAACAGTATCTCCATCTACAACTCTTTCTATTGCTGTTATGTCATACGTAAATTCACAGGGTTCATTATTTATATAATTAGCCACGGCGATCCTCCCATTCTAAATTCCATTTATTATCTATAAGTTTAACTTTAAGTCTACCCAAATCATCTGTTTCGGGATAAAGATATGTATATCCTCTTCCACCATAAGAGGGATTAACTGGATGTGGTTCACCTCTATCAATTTTCCCTTTCAAGTCCTTTAAGTCTCTTGTCTTTATATATTTTTCAAACTCTATTCTTTCAAGAAGAATTAATTCATATCTTGGCACTTCTGATCTATAACCACCTCTAAAGTCTGACATAAATTAACTCCTATTAAAAGATTAGCTGACCGTGCTTCTGTTCCCAAGTGACGGCCACAACTCGGCTATAACCTACGCAGCGAGTGCGTAAGAATATGCAGTATAATCGTCATTATTTGCGATTACTTTATTTAGACCTTTACGGTGGTACTTCAACCGGATACCTCTTTATCTAACTTCACAATCAATCGAATTCTACTACAGCCCCATCAACGAAAGTCATAACCAAAATATAAAACGCCGTATGTTATTACCAATATAAGAATTATAGTTATTGCAATCCACATAAATGATTTTTCCATAACTTCCTTTGGTGGAGCTGATCGGAATCGCACCGATGTCTTAACTGTTATCTAGATCTGTCAACAGTATCATTATTATTTAGTTCGTATATTTTTTTGGCTTCCCAAATTTTATCTATCCAATCATTTCTTTTCTCTACAAATAGTTGAGGTGATTCATTTTCTACTGCCATAATTATTACTACTTGTGGAACAGGTATGTTTGTAAGTTCTTCATATGCGACACCATAGAATGCCCCTTGAGCAAAGTAACTTTCACACCACTCTTTCTTCTTTGTTTTATTGCTTGTCTTGTAATCTATTACAGATAACATACCATCAAACTCAGCAATTAAATCTGTTCTTCCAGCAATCCCAAAATGATCAGAATATAATGCTAACTCAACACCATGAACATTATCTACCCTTTCTAAGAAAGGTTCAATTGTCTTGAATAGTTCGATAACATTGGGTGTTTGTCCATCAAGATATTCGTCTTCGTTTTTAATATAGGACTCACAGAGAGAATGTAAGCTTGTTCCTCTACGGGAAGCCTTTGTCGAGATTTTATTTGCTTCTTCTTCTCCAACGCGTTCTCTCCAAGCCTGTATTGCAGCTTTGGACAACTCGCCAAGAATTGTTGTGATTGATGGATATAGTTCACCTTCAGGGGTAACAT
>CAYVQV010000121.1:0-2480 GCA_964454035.1 uncultured Candidatus Nitrosopelagicus sp.
ATCTATTCCTGTTTTCTCCCACCAAACCGAGCTCGAATCTCTTGGATCAATGTCATCTCTATCGTCAAGACTCCACCGCAGTTTCAACAGCTCCGTTCCCGACAACCGGAACACCCCACAAGGACCTGAGGAATAAAGCGGGACATCGGCCGCGTCAATCAGAGAATCGATCGTCGACTGCTGGTCCATCAAGAGTTCAAAGAACGCATCCTCTTCGCCAAAAAGCTCTACCAGCGTTCTTATTTCTTGTAACGACGACTCGATCCGTGCCACCTTGCCTTCAAGACCAGTGTTCAACTCAATCAAAGCATCATTCGCAGCAGCTATCTCCTCTAATTCTCGTTGATGCCGCTCTAGCAGTTGTTCTCGAAGCTCGAATCCCCCATCATCGAGATCGTCGAGTCGATTCTCAAGTTCAACTATCTCCGCTTCAGCAACCGTCAGCGCGTCGTTGCGAGCGTCGAATGTGGTTCCCCCGCAAGCAACTAGAGGAACGGCAACACAGAGAATTATTGTCAATAGTCGCACGCACCCATCTTGCACCTCAAGACTTCACCACCGGTGTCACCACCCTCTAAAAAGACAATCCATGCCTACTAAGCCTTATCGATGAGAGCGAACACGGGCTTTGCGGGACCTCGTCACGCGTTCACGCGATTTCGAGTACCGGTTGTTGATGGTTGTTTTCTGGGGTTAAGCAGTGGCTGATGCCCCTAGAACAGGTCCAAGCTAGCGCTCGCTTAGGGGTCGGAGGCCTCGGGCTTTGCGCTGCTGTCGGACTCATCCATGAAGTCCCCCAGCACCTGGTTGAACTCGTCGGATATGAGCTGCGGGATGTGGTGGTCGCAGCGAACGACTACGTGGCGTCCCCCACCCAAGGAGCAGAGCTTCGCAGCGATCGCTTCGAATGCCGGATTCCAGCCCCCTGTGACGATGAGAAGCGGCACCCCTTCCTTTCGAAGTTCGCTCAACTGTCTTCGAAGCGTTTCCTCCGACGGGAGCTTCAGCTCCACGATCGCCTGCCCCATGCGCGTCCGCTCTTCAGGGCTGGTGAGGTCCCTGATCGCGGGCGGAATGCCAACGAGTGCGCTGAAACGGGCAGAGCGGTCCGCTGGTGACGTCGCACCCGTCATCGCTTCCTCCATCTTCCGGGCAAAGTCCTCCACGCGCGGATCGTCTGCCGCAAGGTTCTGCATAGCAGGCTCGATCAGGGTCAGCGAGTGAACCGCCGATGGGCGTCTGGCCGCGGCGTTGAGCACCACGCAGCCACCGAAGGAGTGACCCACAAGGTGAGCGCCGTCGCCGAGGAGCTGGGCGACCCACTCACCGTCGGCTTCGGGATCGTCGGGTCTCCCCGGAGCTTTGCTTCGTCCATGACCCGGCCGGTCGGGAGCCAGCACCTGCCATCCCTTCTCGCCCAGTTGAGACTGGGTCATGAAGTGCCGATCGCCGCCTGACTTGCTTCCCTGCATGCCCCCATGGATCAGCACGACCCTTGGACCCGAATCGCCCCAGCGGGTGATGTGAATCGTGTCGTCGGTCAAGTCGAGCTCCCGTCAGTTCCGACCACCTTAACCTCAACAAACATTACGGGAACCGGTCCTCAAGCATGTGATGCTGGAACTCAAGGTAAGAGTCGGTGCCAGCAATGACTAGTAACTGATGTTCCAGAAACATGTTCCAAAAATGTACGTTCACCGCGTGGTGGTAGCGAAGTCGAATTTCAGCTAGGTAGTAACAGCAGGGATCGTCGTTTGGAAAGACTCGAAACACTCCCAAAATTGCCATGTCATCTTCGCTATCGACGTACTGGAACACGGTTCGGCTCAGCGGATAGATGTCAGCAGTTTCAGAAATCGCGAACTCCGGGCTGATAGAACCTTCTACCCCATCAATCTCGTACCACATGCCTTTAGATACCGCTGTGTGGACGTCGATGCGTTCTTCGGGATCTTCAGGGTTCCACCACTCTGCGCTGGCTCCAGACCCCCCGGCATCGCCCAGATAAGCTTCCCAATGAACCGGAGCCAGCGTTCGGATCCCTCTGGTAGCCCAAAATTCCACCAACGGCGTTCCCGGGCACCTACCCCCTTCTCCGCAAGCTCTTGGACCGCCATCAACTACCTCTGCAGGTTCGTTGCCTGGCGGTTGACTCGTTACTTCGGTGACCTCGCCATCTACCGTCGATGCGGTCACCCTGGTCTCAAGCGCAGCTACCCGGTCTTCCAGCTTTCGAAGCTCCTCGTTTCGTTCGCCCACGCCACACCCAGCTATGAGCAAGACGACTATAAGTCCACTCAGAACCTTCAACCGCATAACTTCAGATTACGTCCTACAAATCCGATCCCAGACCCGCAGCAGCGACAAAAACGTCCTCCCACTTTATGCTTGCTAAGCCTCATCGAGGCGAGCGATCATGGAGCTAGGTCGTCCGGTCACATATCGAGTAGTGGGCGCTACAGGACTAACACCGAGAGTGA
>CAYVQV010000122.1:0-2426 GCA_964454035.1 uncultured Candidatus Nitrosopelagicus sp.
ATTTTTAATAATTTTCTCTCCAAGATCTTCTGTATGTGGTAATGTCACCGGCACCAGCTAAAATTGTAACTAATGTGTCTTCTGTATCAGAAGGACCTGCTACGTTAGCATAAAGCTTATCCCCAAATATAACTAATTCAGACAATATTCCTTCCCTAACAAAATAACAATCCTCACCTGCAGGTATTGCGTTGCTAGACAATTCTGATGAATTGTTAGTTCCACATTCATCGTCTGCAGAACAAATATATGCTCTACCTAAATTACATCTATTTACTCCTTCTGGAGGTTGATAAATTGGATAATACACATTTCCTTTATAAACCGTAGGAGTTGCAGAAACTTTTCTATATCTATTTATGGATTCACCCGCAGCCTTACCGTCTCTTTTATCTAAATGAATAACCCATGCTTGTTTTTTAGTATTAGGGCAAAGACTTCCGTCCCTATCCCTTGTAGTGTCAACACAAACTGCTGGATTATTAACATTATAAATATCATTGGCTTCTTCTGCTACTTGATGAGCTTTTTGTAAGAACGTATCACTACTTTCTTTAGGTATTTCTAAACTATATAAATGTTTAAATAATGGATAATTTGGATCTTTTACACCATATAAAATATTATCCATCCAAGGTCTAGCCTGGCCTATTCTTTCATAGTTGCCAGTTCCACCAAAAAGCCAAAACTGGTTTGTATCTTTTCCTATTGCAGCATCCATTGAATGATAATTATATCTACCGTTTGCTTTATTTGCTCTTAAACTGAACAATGTTGTTTGGGCATAAAGCGCAACATCTGATTGGTTTGTTAAATTAATTTTCGTAATTTTTCCTTCAAGGTCATTTATATAAACCATGGCTCCTCTCCAAGGAATATTTTTTGCTAAATCTGGTGTAATAACAACAGGTGATGCAGGAATTGCATTTGCTATATTACTACCATTTGGAGTTTGCACTCCTTCAACCGTTGCTGCTGGAATATCTTCAAATGTAGTTTCTGTTTTGTCGCTGCCATCAGCATTTAGACCCGTTACAGTTGTAGTTTCTTTTGTGTAAGCTCCTTCAGTTCTAATAGTATCAATAATATTAATTGGTCCATCATTTTCTACATAACCATAAAGAGCACCTGGATTACCAGCTAATGCTGATCCTGAAGATTCTAAGTTAACGATAAACATATTTGATCCTGAGCATATAAAGGTATTTCCCATGCCTCCACCCATTACCGCCACATAAGTGTCATCAGCAATATTTGTGGAACCAGATTCTGAAGGTATTCTAAATATTCTTGGCGTTGACCAAGTTTCACCTAATTGACTGTAATCATATCTGCCATCAGCGGTACCTCTTCCTTCGCATGAAGTTTGTATAGTAAGTGAACTATTTGCCACAGTACTTTTATCACTTCCACTTGCATTAAAAATTTTTTCAGAATTAAATGTTACTTCTAATAATCCAGTAGCAGCATTCATTGTAGCAGTTCTGAATCGTCTCTTTTTTAGAGTTCCATCAACCTCTTCAGTTATTATAAGAGCCCTCTGGCTAACTTCGCCCTCACTATTTGCGGGAACATCTAAATTAAATGTAAATGTAGTTCCTTTAAAACATGCGGCTGTACCATCAATCCTAAATGAGGTAACACCAGCGGAATCATTTGTTTGACAAGCAAAGATAGCATCTTGTGAAGGACATCCAGCGACAGTATCTTCACAATCAACTGCGACTGCGTCAGCATGATCACAATCAAGTGTGACTGCGTCATCATCTTTATCTACACAGCCTAATCCGTCTTGATCTGTGTTGTCAGCATCAGTCTGATTTTTTATTGCTCTTATAGCTTCTTCTGACTTCCTTAAATGTACAGCTCCTCTATTATAAGGATACGCTTCTATATCACCGTTGTAATCAGCAACTAAAACTTTATTATTAATAGCATCATTAAAAATTGAATACATGTGTAAAGGACCTTTTCCCTCTTCTTGCAAAGGATGAGTAATGTCTAAAACAGAAAAACCAGCACCTCCTCTTCCATAAGGAATCATTAATATAGTATGCCAACTTTTTTCTGTTTCCCAACTTACACTGTCTCCATCTTGTACTAATCCTCTGATATACATATCATGAACAACTGGAGAGCCATCAACAGCAAAAATTGGATTAGTTCCACCTGCATTTACTCCAATTTTTCCATCATACTCTTCATTAATTATAACTGGAAGTTTTGCTGCAATAAATGGAGGTACGAAACCCCACTCCTCTTGTCCTGTCACAGCATCAAATGCATGCAGCATTCCATCATTTGCTCCAGCATAAATAATACGTTTTCTTGTATCGTGTGAACTTGCAAAAGATTGATAATTGTTTGCAGCCCTCCAGTATGCTTCTTGATTCATATTTATAAAATCTGTATCTGCACTTGGCGGT
>CAYVQV010000123.1:0-1189 GCA_964454035.1 uncultured Candidatus Nitrosopelagicus sp.
GTAACTATGGTTTCACCAAGTGGGAAGAATTCTGGTGCATCATTGGAAATAGAGGAAATTCCAGAAATATCTTCAGAAATTATATCTCCTATATTCTCAATATTAGTAACTTCATCAATAGCTTCAACAATAATATCATCAGGTAAAATTATAGATGGTGATGTAGTATCAACTACAGTAATATTTTGAGATTGTATAGAAGAGTTTCCTGATTCATCAGTTGCAGTCCACGTAACTACGGTTTCACCAAATGGAAACTTAGATGGTGCATCGCTCATAATATTAACTTCTTGTATATCATAAATTTCAGGATAATCAATTGTTGTAATTATACCATCAGATGTTATTGCTTCTAATATTATATCATTAATTATAATAACTGGTGTTGTAGTATCAACAACATTAATCAATTGTTCTGTATCCACAGAATTTCCAGATATATCAGTTGCAGTCCACGTAACTACGGTTTCACCAAGTGGGAAGAATTCTGGTGCGTCGTTAGATAATGTATCTATAGCAATGTTGTCAATTGCTGTTGGTTCAAATAAAATAACTGGATTTTCACTAATGTTTATGGCCTCAAATACTATATTCTCAGGTTGACTGATTGTTGGATTATGCGTATCATTTAATTGAATAATTTGTTCGATTGTAGAAACATTACCCATGACATCAGTTACAGTCCATGTAACTATGGTTTCACCAAATGAATAGGTTTCAGGTGCATCACTAACAATTGATACTATACCGACAGCATCAAATGCATCAGGTTGACTAAGTCCAATTATGTTTTGATTTAATGATCTTGCCTCGCCTACAATTCTTGGTAATTGTGAAATTTCAGGAGGAGTAGTATCTTGAACAGTAACAGTTTGTGGTGCTATTGACATATTTCCTGAACCATCAATTGCCGTCCAAATTATTGTAGAAATTCCAAGTGGGAATTTTTTAGGGGCATTATTTGATAATGATAAAATTCCACTTTCATCTTCAGCCGTAGCATAGCCAATTTTCACACTAGTTAATCCACCAGTTGCTTCAACTATAACATTCTCAGGCACAAAAATTACTGGTTTAACAAAATCACTTGGAATGTAAATTGGTGATGGTAATATGACTTCAGGTTCAACTAAAACTTCAGGTTCAACTAAAACTTCAGGTTCAACTAAAACTTCAGGTTCAACTAAAA
>CAYVQV010000123.1:1289-2412 GCA_964454035.1 uncultured Candidatus Nitrosopelagicus sp.
CTTCAGGTTTTTCAAGAATTGTAGGTATTGCAAGTGGTGTTTCAAATTTTTGAATTCTGTGTGAGTTAGTATCTACAACAAATGCATATCCATCATTTGCAACTAACACATCCTTTGGTAAATTAAACTGACCATTTCCCATACCATATTGACCCCATTGTGTGAGAGTTAATCCATTTTGATCTAGATGAACAATTCTGAAATTTGCAGCATCTACTGCGTATAGATTACCATTTTTATCAATATCTATACCTGAAGGTGTTACTGGAAATCCACCGACATTACCATCAAAACTTGCAATAAATTCATTATCAGAATTAAATTTTACAATTTTCTTGAGTTTAATATCTGCAACAAAAATATTTCCAGTTTTATCAATAGCTATATCTATAGGATTTAGAAATTTAGAATCACTAATTCCTTTTTTTCCAAACTCTGAAATGTATTCACCATCCAAGGTAAATTTCTGAATCCTATTGTTTCCTGAATCAACAACAAATAAAATTTCATCACTAATAAAAAGACCTGATGGGGAATTAAACTGAGTATTATATTTTCCTGGTTCTCCCCATTGTGATACAAAATTTCCATCTAGATCAAATTTTTGTATTTTATTTAATTTATTATCTGAAACAAAAACAAAGTTTTCTGAAACTGCTATTCCTTGTGGTGAATTAAATTCTCCTGCTCCAGAACCATTCATTCCCCATGTGTTAATAAAATTTCCTGAACTGTCAAAAATCTGAATTCTTGAATTTCCAAGATCTGTTACATAAATACTGCCGTCATTATCTTCTGCTATACGTTGTGGAAAAAGAAAATTTGATGGTTCTGTTTTCCCAGATTGCCCCCAATCTAGTTCAAATTCATGATATCCAATTCCATATGATTGTGGGGATAATGAAATGCCTAATACTAATACTGACAATAGTATTACTGTTGATATTACTATGCGCATCAAAATTTACTGTTAATTTTACAAAAAGATCAGGCATGTAAGTATTTTTTATGATTTTTGTCAAATTCAGTATAGAAATTAAAATGCTATTTTACGCCTGAAATTAGAACGGTTTATTCACGTCTCTAGTAAAAACATAGCTTGACAAAGCAATCATTATGAAAC
>CAYVQV010000124.1:0-2395 GCA_964454035.1 uncultured Candidatus Nitrosopelagicus sp.
GGCGCAAAAGTAGCAGTAGGAGCTAGGAGATTAGATAGATTAGAAAAACTACAAAGTGAAATAGAAACACAAAATGGAGAAATTCTAATTTCAAAACTAGATGTCACTAAAAAATCTGAATGTGATTCTTTTGTTAACAAAGTTATAGAAAAATGGGGCCAAGTTGATGTTATAGTAAATAATGCAGGCCTAATGCCACTAAGTTTTATTAAAAATCTCAAAATTGATGAATGGGATAGAATGGTTGATGTAAACATCAAAGGAGTTCTGTATTGTACAGCAGCAGTATTGCCTACAATGCTTGAAAAAAAATCTGGTCATATAATCAATATCTCATCAGTAGCTGGAAGAATTGTTTTTCCTGCAGGTAGCGTATATTGTGCTACAAAACATGCTGTAACTGCATTTACTGAGGGTTTACGGCAAGAACTTAGCCCAAGAAAGAACATACGTGTTACAAGCATAGAACCAGGAGTGGTTCAAACAGAACTAACAAACACAATTACTGATGAATCACTTGAAAAATTTGTCGAGACATCAAAACAAATGGAAGCACTAAAGGCTGATGATATTGCAAGCGCAATTGTATTTGCAATAGATGCACCAAATCATATGAGTGTAAATGAAATTCTTGTAAGACCTACAACACAGGACAGGTAATTTTTTATTCAGAAGTTTTTTCTTTCTCTTTTGTTAAATGTTCCAAAACAGCTTTGATCTCCACACCAATATTATTTGGATCCTTTTGCATATCTAATTTTTCTGCCAAACTTTCTTTTAGTCCACCATCTTCTAACTCAACTCGTCTTTTTTCTAAACAGTCTAAGTGATCATTATCAGTTCCTGAAATTTTTTTACAAATTGAACAAATTTTCATATAACTATTTTGTAATGCTACGATTTAATTATTTCATAACGTGTTTCATGGTCAGGGGTCGTCGTCTAGTATGGCTATGATGCCAGCCTGGGGTGCTGGAGGTCGGAGGTTCAAATCCTCCCGATCCCATTATCCAATAGAATTAATTTTTTGATTTTTCCAAAGATACCAACATGCAATAGTACGATTTGGTTTCCATCTAGCAGAAAATTTTTCCACATCTTTTGGATTTGGCAATTCTTTTAATGAAAATAAATCTCTAATCCCTTTTTTTATTCCCAAATCATCTACTGGCATAACATCTTTTCTTTGTAGACAAAACATGAGATAAATCTGTGCAGTCCAATTTCCAATACCCTTGATTTTTGTTAACTCGGTAATTACTTGTTCATCTTTTAATTTTGAAATTTTTTTAAAATCAATTTTTTTTTCCAGAATTTGTTTTGATAAACCCTTTATGTAATTGATTTTTACACCAGAAATCCCTGTATCTTTTATTTTTTTATTAGAAGTATTGATTACTTGTTTTGGAGTAGGAAATTTTCCATAAATTTTTAGAAATCTCTTTGTTATTGCTGTGGCAGATGCCTCAGATAATTGCTGATAAATTATTGCCTCTACTAATGTCTGATATGGATTTTTTGTAATTCTTATTGTGCATGGACCAATCTTTCTAATCAACGCTTCAAGTTTTTTATCTGAATATAGCACATCAACTTCCTTTTCAAATTTACCTGGATTTTGTAATTTTAAAACAAATAAGATCTTTTCAAAATTTTTTAACGTTGGATTTTTTTTATATTGTCTAATACAGTTAATAATTTCCATTTTTGCAGGAATTTTCATCTTTTTTTGAATAATTTTTGCCAAACCTGTACCAATGAAAATTGCTTGTGTTGCACCTGAAACATTAGATGGTTTTCTATTAGTACTAGAGCTCTCAAAATCAATAATTGTATTTCTATTTATTCCGATTATCACATGTTTGTTAATCGTACTTAATTCTCCATGATCTAATTTTGCATTGTCTAACATATGGCATTCTCTCAAAATATTATTTAGAACAGAACGCATATCTTTAGATTTTATTTTGGATCTTTTCACCCAATCAATAATTTTTTCACCATCAATGAATTCCATTATCAAAAAATTTTTTGAATTCTGGATGAACTTTGGTCCGACATCAGTTTTATTGGCAATTTTTAGTAATTTGGCCTCATTTGTCATATTTTTTCTAGGCGAATCTGTTCGTCTAATTTTTAATGCTACTACATTGCCTTCTTTTTTTGCAAGAAGTACCATTCCAACATAACCTTTTCCAAGTATACGACATTTGCCAATTTGTAATGGACCTGTAAACGAAACATGTGTAACTCCTATTTTTTTCAGTTCTACTATTCGTTTCTCAATTTCAGAATCTTTTACTTTTGGAAAAGCAAGAATTTTCTTAAAAGGATCTTTTCTGAAAACACTAATTGGTTGAAAATGCTGTATCATCAGTAGTTATCAGTTTTGAAA
>CAYVQV010000125.1:0-2367 GCA_964454035.1 uncultured Candidatus Nitrosopelagicus sp.
GATATAAATTAATAATTCTATGCCACTACTAAACACGACAATAATACGCTTAAATGAAATCACAACACTAGTTGAAGATAAATCTGATTTGACATCTGAAAATGAATCTCTCATAAAACAAATTTTTAAAGAAATTAATGAAAAAGGTGAAAGATATGATGTTGACGAAATTGAATCGTGGTTTGAAAATGAAGGTAGTTGGAATGTGAAAGACATTCGCACCAGAATCATAAACATTTCACATTACGCGCAATCAAAATTTGAACAGACAAACAAGTTTAGAATTGTAGACGATACCTGTGATGATGGGGATTCATGTAGTTGTGGAAGTTAATTGGATTCTATCTGTTTTAGTAATCTTGAAACAACATTTGCATTATCTTCCCGCTCGTTAGTAATTTCATCTAATCTTGAATTCTCTGTTTCAGTTCTAACTTTTTTACTAAGGATCTGAAAATACTCTGCATCCAAATCGTTATTGGATTGGAGACGTTTAATAATTTCAAACAAAATACCGATTAATTCGTTTTGTGCTTTTATTAATTCATCATTGTTTTCTGACATAATTATGACACTCAAAAGTAAATTTGTATTTATTTTAAGATGTCCATCAGAATCTTCTTTACATCGGGGTCCATTATTTGCTCAACTGCTGAAATAATGAAGGGTGTAAGTTTTTCAGGATCAATATCTGTTTCGTAAATTTTTGCTTGTAATGCCATCTCTAATTTATCTAATTCATGAACTAATCTGGCCTCAGGAGTATCTCTAACTAAAAACTCATTCCACATATCTTGATAATCTGATTGAATTTTTTGTGGAAGTAATTCTAAAATTTCGGTCATAGCATAATTTTCTAATTCTGATTTTTTATCATGACCAATTTCATCAGGCATAAAATCCCCAATTTTTGATTCGGCCCAATCATGTAAAATAGACATCTTGATTACTTTTTCAGAATTTAGAGACTTCATATCTGCCAGTACCATTGACATTACAGACATCATATAGGAATGCTCTGCAACTGATTCTGAATCAACTAGTCCAAGTTTTATTTTCCATCCAGACCGCGGTAATTTTTTTAATCCTGCAATTTGAAAAAAGAATTCAGAAATCATATTTTTACATTTTGTTCCTTTTTAATAAAAACCATTACTCATAAATTATTTTTAGGAATCTTTCATTATTATGAAATTTTTTAAATTTTGTATTATTTTTTAATTTATTTTTCAAATTTGGCATCTCGGTTACTGCTTTTTGAAGAGTTGAAAAGAAGTTTATCTCATCACCAATTTTTAGAAAGTTTAAGGCCATATCATACAAAACCTCTCCGTTTGCAGGGTATGCGCTTAACAATTTGCTGCAAATAATATTTGATTCCGAAAATCTTTGTAATTCTTTCAGAATACGCATCTTATGATATAGTACAATCTTATCATTTTGATTATTTTCCAATAATTGATCACACATATCTACCGCGTTATCGAATTCACCTATTTTTCTAAATGTTGAAATTTTATTTATCAATACTGTCTTATCCTTGGGATTTTTTCTTAAAGACTCATCATAACATGAAAGTGCTTCAGAATATTTTTTTAATTTACTAAGAGAATATCCTTTATTATTTAGAGCAATTAAATTATCAGGCTCAATTTGTAAAACGTCTTCATATTTTTTTATAGCATCTGCAAATCTCTTTTTTAAAAATAATTCATTTGCATCATCTATCTCTCCCATAACGACCATTTTGTTTTCATGTGAATTTAACATTATCCTTAATACATATGCTAATCTCAAAATTTTATGAAGATTTACACAAAAACAGGTGATGAAGGTAAAACGTCTTTATTTGATAATTCTCGTGTATGGAAATCCGATGAACGAATAATGTCTTATGGGGCCGTAGATGAGCTAAATTCCTCAATTGGGATTGCGTTATCATTAGAATTAGATAATGAGATAAAGGAAATCTTGATCAAAATACAAAATGATTTGTTCATAGTAGGTTCGGATCTTGCAAATCCAAACATAACTGATAAGAAAATTAGAACTACCGAAGAGATGATTATATTTCTAGAACAAAAAATTGATTTGCTGGAGCCACAATTGAAACCATTGACTAGTTTTATTCTTCCAGGAGGAACTTTACTTGCATCTATTCTTCATTTATCTAGGACAATATCTAGAAGAGCTGAAACACATGTTGTGGCATTATCCAAAACAGAAGATATCTGCAAAGAGGCCGTGATCTATCTCAATAGACTTTCAGATCTAATGTTTATTCTGGCGCGCATAGTAAATAATAGAAAGAAAATGCCAGATATAATATGGAAATCCTGAAAGGATACGCTTTAATTTCATTTAATT
>CAYVQV010000126.1:0-2305 GCA_964454035.1 uncultured Candidatus Nitrosopelagicus sp.
TCATTATCAATTAATACAAATTCTGGAATACCTGAATTTCTAAAAAAACGTATTGAAGAAGTAAAAAATCAAACAAGTATCATTCAAATTGGTTCAAATATAGATTCAGTAAACATATCTGAAAATTTAATTTCTTCTGGATTAATAGTTTCTTCAATTAATGATGCACTAAAAAATAACAATGAACTTGTGGAAAAAATCATCAAATCAGCTAATTCAAAAGAAGACAAATACACTGCTTTGAACAATGCAGCATTTAATTCTGGACTTTTTGTATTTATTCCAAAAAATCTCATAGTTAAAGAACCAATTCATTTACTCTCTTGTTTATCAGATGATGGTATATCTACAATTTCACGAAATTTAATAATTGCAGAAGATAACACGAAAGCAACTATTGTTCAAGAACTTTATTCTCCAAAAATAAATACACAACAAGCATATCTTGAATTACTAAATACTAGTGTTGGTGCTAATAGTAATCTTGATATCACAACTCTGCAAATGATGGAGCAAAACTCAGTAAACTTTTCAACAAGACGCACTGATTTATCGCAAGATGCAAAAATTAATTGGTATCTTGGCTTATTTGGTGCAATGTTATCAAGATATAGAATAGATTATCATCTAAATGGTACTGGAGCATCTGTAAATGATTCTGAAGTTATATTTGGAAATAATGATCAATCTTTTGATCTTAATACTATTGTTAATCATAACAAGGAATCAACAGAAGGAAAAGTTGTGGAAAAATCAATACTAAAAGATATATCAAAATCTCTTTTCAAAGGAATGATTAGGATAAATGAAAATGCTGCACATTCAAATTCATTTTTGTCGGGCCGTTCGATTTTATTAGATAAAGGTGCAAAATCTGATGCAATTCCAGGATTAGAAATTCTAACAAATGATGTTAAAGCAACTCATTCTGCATCAGTTGCACAGATTGATGAAGAACAAATTTTCTATTTAGGTTCACGTTGCTTAAGCCGTGCTGAAGCTGAAAGAATAATTATCGAGGGTTTCTTAGAACCACTTTCACGTACAATGTCTTATCAAGTTCGTGCATGGATTGCATATCTTATAGAATCAAAATGGGAAGGAAAGGAATTATCAATCAATAACGATGAACAATTAAAGGCACTAGTTGAAGTTGAGGAAACACGATATAATGAACATGCCGAAATTGAACAGCATTACAAGTATAGGTGATTAAAATGGGTAATTGGATTAAGGCATGCGCTCTAGACATCTTAGGTGAAGGTCAGATGTTTAGTTTAGACCATAATGATAAGAAAATTCTTCTTTCTAACATGAATGGTAAAATATTAGCGACTGATCGAATTTGTACACATGCTGAGGCTGATTTATCAACAGGAATATTATCAGAAAATGGTTTAATGTGTCCATTACATCTTTCAGTTTTTGATCTTAATAGTGGTAAACCAAATAATCCACCTGCTGAAAACTCATTACAAACATACAAAATCAAACTAGAAGATAATAATATCTTAGTAGAGGTATAATAAATGCAGATTACATCAGAAACATTTGAAGATTTACGAAAAGATTTCCCTGTTTTAAATAGAAGAGTAAGAGATGACAAAAAATTAGTGTATCTTGATAACGCAGCAACCACTCAAAAACCTAATCAGGTTATAGATGCAATTACTGATTATTATCAAAATCATAATTCTAATATTCATAGAGCCGTTCATGCATTAGCTGAAGAATCTACTGAAGCTTTTGAAGAAACTCGAGATAAAGTTGCAAAATTTCTTAATGTGAAAGATTCAAGAGAAATTGTTTTTGTTAGAGGTACAACTGAGGGAATAAATTTAGTATCCTATGCTTGGGGACGTGATAATGTAAAAGAAGGTGATATTATTGTCACTACTGAGTATGAACATCATTCAAATATTGTTCCATGGCAATTACTCACTCAAGAAAAAAAGGCACAACTCAAGTATATTGACATTGATAATAATGGAGAATTAATTATGGAGCAATTAGATGAATATCTAAAGACTGGAAAAGTAAAACTTGTCGCATTTAGTCATATGTCAAATGTTTTAGGAACAATTTCACCTGCAAAAGAAATTATTTCAAAATGCAGATCTGCAGGAGTTAAAGTTTTGATTGATGGTGCACAATCAGTTCCTCATATGAAAATTGATTTGACTGATTTAGATTCTGATTTCTATGTTTTTTCTGGACATAAAATGTTGGGTCCTACAGGAGTAGGTGTTTTATGGGCAAAAAAAGAAATTCTTGAAAAAATGAGTCCATTTCTTGGAGGTGGTGA
>CAYVQV010000127.1:0-2290 GCA_964454035.1 uncultured Candidatus Nitrosopelagicus sp.
CCCACTAAATCCACATACAAAACCACCATAGATTGTTTTTCATGAACATGTTTTCTGAGATATGCATCAGATCTGTCTACTGTTGCATCATACTCAATTCCTTTTTTTAACGAACTCCATATTCTTTGTTGAGTTTCTTTAATCATGGTATCTGAATCTATTACTTTTTCAGAACTCTTTCCAAGCATCATATCGGCAACACTGCCTTTTTGAGTCGTATCTGATTGAACCGAACTCGAATCTGCAGGCAAAATCGAATCCTCTTTTTTAGACATGTGTTATTTTGATAGGTTACTACTTTTATTCTTTTTTTGTGAAAATATATGGTGTCTCAAATTTTTGGTCCATTGTCCAATAAGTTGGTAAGGAAATAGTCGAAATTACTGTTAAATTGAACTTTTTGATTAGTTCATCCCATCCAAAATACGATTGAACTTTTGAAAATCTTCTTTTAGGATAACTACCCGTGAGCGCAAATGCAGAATTGTCTAAAATAGCATCCTTTTGCAATACATTTGCAATTACCGAGTTAGCTAACATTTCTCCAATTTCGGGCACACCTCCAATAACAAAAACAGTTGCCTTTGATGGAATTTTCTGAAAATCGTATACTGTTGCATCAGAACAATTAGGATTAAACAAAACTCCTGTCTTTAATGATAATTCTTTTTGCATTGCAACTAAATTCTCATCAATTTCTATTGAAATTGAATTCATCCCTAAAATTTTTCCACAATATGCAATTCTGCCATCTCCTGAACCTATGTCTATAATCTGCTCAAATCCAAGATTTTGTGCTTCACATGCCAATGCATATGCTGAAAGCATCCATGTGGGATAAAATGGAGCATAACTTGTGTCATGTTTTATACTGTCAATCCAATAATTATTTAGATCTCCTTCAAATATGGTGCAATTTACATCGCAGAGTCTTTCAGATATTTGATTCGAGTAAATTGGGTTACTCTCGAGAAACTTATGAAGTAATGATAAATGATTTTTTTCAACTACAAATGAATCCGAAGGCGAGTTAGGCAAAATTTCAGTGGTATGACTATTGCCTTTGTATGATTTTACAAATTCATATTTTAGTCTGCAGATATTATTAGAAAAAGTTTCCATAAATGATAGAATTTAAGGAAGTATATGAAAGAAATCATATGAGAATAGGTAATATCACAAATAATGAGTTCTTTTTAGAATTAAACAAACTGAATGAAAAGATTCAGGAAGAATTTCTTAAAAAAATTATTCATGAAACTAGAAGTGTAACATGCGATGTAATGTTAGGTGATAGTACTACCAAAAAAGTAGAAACTTTTGATATTAAAAATGTGGAAGTTTTCTTTGGAGGTTTTAATTCAAAATTATCAGAATGGAGTTCACAAGGTGTCACATACTCTAGCGATGAAGATTTAAGACGAATATTTATAAAATCAGAAATTAGGATTGAGGATTATATTTTATCACTACATGCTTCGTTACAGTATCATGTTTTATTATATTACAAACCATTACAAAAAGTAATTGAATTACAGAAAAAACTTGCTGGATTAATTAACAATTCTGGAAATTCTGAATCAAAATATAAAGATGAAAGTGAGAGATTGATACTTGAAAAATTAAATGAATTAGGATTCAAGGATATGCCTAAACAAGAGTTATTTGAACTATTTTATAATGATGAAGAACTAGCACTAAAAATAAAGAAAATGATTGATGAATCTCAACCAGAGATTATTGACATTCAAGATAAGAAAAATCAATTGTTTAAAGAATTGGATAATTTGTTATTGGAGACATTTCACACGACATCAGTTATGATTGATGAACAAAAACTGGTTAACGGGGAAGAAGGATGTTTATGTAATATTGATCTTGAATATGTGGACAATGGTGCAAAACAGGGGCTAATTGATGCATCAATCATTACTGAACAACTCAAAGTCAGGATTCAACAGCGTGTTGAAAATATTCTCAATGTGGTTTTAGAAAATAAATCATAATCAAGGGCACAAAGGCTATTACGCCTTTTTGGGGAATTGTGCCACTTGACTAATGATTCAGAGTTTGATCGCAAGTATTTAGGAATTTTTTAATTTCTAGGCATAAATTAAAGAAGTCAATTGATTTCATACAATTTAATTATGTACTGAATGTGCAACAATTCCATGACGATAACATATGAAGATGTTGTGAAGGCACAGCAAACTCAGAATAAAGTAATTCGAAAGACAAATCTGGAATTTTCTGAAACATTTAGTAAAATTTGCGGAGCTAATGTATATCT
>CAYVQV010000128.1:0-2244 GCA_964454035.1 uncultured Candidatus Nitrosopelagicus sp.
TGTAGTTCAGCTGCCATTTGGTATTCACGTAATAATTCATCAGCCTGTTGAAGAATTTCTTGTTCTTCAGGAGTCAAATTTGTGCCTAATTGTGGAGTATTTTGTTGTCCACCTTGTTGTCCACCTTGTTGTCCACCTTGTTGTCCACCTTGTTGTGTAGAAGTACCTGATTGACTTTGCATACCAAGATTATCATCAAATGCGTATTCGTATTTAGGATTCATTGCAACATAAACATCATCACATGAAAAATCAACTGAGTTTGTAAATCCAGTATTTTGTCCATCATCAAGTAAAAGACTATATTTTTCAAGATAAATTTCAGATTTTTCCATGGTATCAGGATGTGTAAACTCAGCTAATGCAGGAAGCATTACATATCGTCCTAGTTCAGAAATTGGAACAGGATAATATGGAATGACCAAAATATGATTTGTAAATAACGTCAAAGGTTCACAAGTCTCATCTATTTTTAGAAAATCCGTGCTATGATAACTAGACACTGTGATATCAATGGCAATTCCATGATCATTTGTTAAAACATGTTGCATGTAAACTGAATTTCCATTTTCACCGATTTCCTGAATAATTAATCCTGAATCAACACCAAGTACCTTAAAACTTTGAGGAGCAACAAAACCCCCACCGCCGAATGCAGAAAATCCAAAGAATGGGATAATAGCTAAAAATAATATAAAAATTCCTAAAGTTTTTCTCACAGTTATATCACTATTCTATATTTACCGTATACAATGTAAATATTGGCAGCTAGTATTATGGCTGCAGCAATAAAGAACCAGTCTTTGATGCTTACCTGTTCAAGTTCTCTATCAATATCATCAGTAATTTGTTCAAAAATTTCATTTAGGCTATTTTTATCAACTGATTTGTAATATTTCCCATTTGCTGCAGTAGCGATAGCAATCAATTGTGTCTCATTTAATTCAGCATAAAGTGGATTTCCATAGATGTTTGTTCCAAGTAACACTGGTTCATCAGAACCCATTCCAATTGTATGAATTTGAATTTTTTTCTGTAATGCATATTGAACTGCTTCATTTGGAGTAACAATTCCTGCATTATGATCACCATCACTTAACAAAATCACAACTTTTTTCTTATTAGGAATAGAATTAGCCATATCCACGCCTAAAACAAGACCGTCACCTATTGCAGTTGCACCATCTCTTTGTCTAATTGCATGTAAATCATCAATGGTTTTTTGTTTAAATGGAGTTAGATATGAAACAGTTGTGGCACCAGATTCAAATAAAATTATTCCAGTATGATCATTTGGTTCAAGATTATCTATTAAAATTTCTGCAGCAATTTTTGCAGACTCTAATCTTGTTGGAGGATAATCAGTTGCAGCCATACTTCCAGACCCATCAAGAACTAGTACCACATTTACACCTTCTTGAACATTTTCAAGAGGAATTCTTGGATCTGCAAGACCGATTATTATCAAACTAACTGCAACTAGTATCAAAATGAAGGGAATGTGTTTTCTTATTTGCGATTGAGAGGAAATTGAGCTTTTAACCAGTTGTAAATTGCTGAATTTTAATGAATTTGATTTTTTTGCTTTTGTGTAAAATCTATACAAGTAATAAAATCCAGGTAATACGAAGAGTGACAATAAAACATACCAATATCCAAATTCATAATCCATTATCTATCGCCTCATCCTTTGATTAAAGAATTGTCTCAAGGCCATATCAAAAGGAATTTGTTCTGAAACATTTACCATTTCTACTTTTAATTTTGTAATATCATTTTTGATTTTTTCAGAGTTTTCTAAGGAGTTTTTTGTGAAAGCGTTTCTAAATGATATGTCAGAAGTATTAACTAGCAATTGTTCTCCAGATTCCATGTCTTCTAACATCGTATAACCAATATCAGGTAATTTGGATTCACGTATGTCAGATAAATTTACTAAAATAACGTCATGACGATTTTTAAGAAATTTTAATGGACGTAAAAAGTTTGAAGAGATGTAATCTGAGATTATGAAAATTATACTATGTTGACCTAAAATATGATGTAGTTGTAATAATGAGGTTTCAATATCTGTCTGTTTACTTTTTGTTTTATGCTTTAGTAGAGTTCTAAGTAAAGTAAGACTATGTTTTCGTCCTTTTCTTGCAGGAATAAATTGTTCAAGTGTATCAGTAAATATTCCAAGACCCACACTATCATTATTTTTCATTGCAGAAAATATGATGGATGCTGCAACTTCATGAC
>CAYVQV010000129.1:0-2157 GCA_964454035.1 uncultured Candidatus Nitrosopelagicus sp.
AGTTTCTTTTCTTGTTGGGCATCCATCCAGAACGTCCATCCTGCGATCTCACAAAAACCGAGCTTCAGGACCTATGGAAATTGTCTGTATCGCAGTTACGGCAGGGAGTTCGATTAAACCGGATCGTTACCGTTGATCAGATCGATTCTGGAACAACGCCCGGGCGTCTGAAACCCCAAGATGCTCTTTACGTATACAAACGCGAAGGACAGCCCTGTCGTCGTTGTGGTTCCTCGATCAGGGTGGCCAAGCTTGCTGGCAGAAGTTGCTGGTGGTGTGACCGATGTCAACGTCGATAGGACGGTTGCGGCCGATTGTCCCAGAGGGATCTCTCGATTACCTGTTACTTACTACCCGGGCTTAAGGTGCGCCTATGCCCGATACAAGCATCCCTCGCAAGGCCTGGTTAGCACTAGTCGCGGCAGGTCTGGCAATGTTTTTGGTGGGGGTCGATGGGTCGATAGTGAACGTTGCCTTCCCTAGCTTTCGACGAGATTTTGATGGTGTGTCGAACGCTCAGTTGTCCTGGGTCCTCAACGCCTACGTGCTTGTCTACGCCGCGCTACTAGTCGTAAGCGGGCGACTTGCTGATCGGGCCGGCAGATTGCGCGTTATGTCAATCGGATTGACTGTCTTTGTATTGGCGTCTATTGGAGTGGCGGTCGCGCCAGTTCCGTCTTTTCTGATCATCATGCGCGGTTTTCAAGGTGTAGGCGCTGCCTTGATCACTCCAGCGTCTATGGGCCTAGTAATTGCCTCATGGCCGCCAGAACGTCGCGCTACTGCCGTGACTCTTTGGGGAGCTTGTTTCGCATGCGCCAACGCTTTCGGTCCAGCAATAGGAGCCGGCATCATCGAGCTCGCCAATTGGCGTTGGGCATTTATGATCAATTTGCCCATCGGAGCAATCGCTTTAGCCTTAAGTAAACGGTTCTTCGCTGAAACCCCTAAAGATGCTTCAGCAGCGAAACCCGATGTGCTCGGTGGTGTTCTCCTTTCCGCCGCTACTGCCCTGGTTGTGTTGGCCATTGTTCAAGGCCGCGACTGGGGTTGGGTTTCAGTTGGCACTGTGATGCCAGTGTTGATTGGGATGACACTTTTTGGTTCCTTTATGCACCGAAATAAGCGGCATCCTGAACCGATTCTGCCCAAAGCATTGGCGCAAATTCAGTCATTTCGCCGGGCATCGGTTGCATTATTTGTCTTCACTCTGGGGATGTACGCGTTGATGCTCTCACTCGTTCTGTTCTTGACCGATGCTTGGGAATATTCGATAGGTGTAACTGGTTTATCTACTGCGGTCGGCGCTCTAGCGGTCACCGGAGGGGCAACGTTCGCCGGTCCTCTAGCTGATCGTTATGGGCATCGGTTTGTCGCAGGTCCGGGGACCTTTATTTGCGCATTGGGAATGCTTTGGTGGATCACGATGCTCAACGAACAAGCCAACTATTGGATCGGATACGTGCCGGGGCTCTTGTTAAGTGCAGCCGGTATGGGCATGACCTTAGGAGTACTCGCCGCTGCTGGGGTTTCGGAGGTAACCCCTGAGTATTTCAGCCTTGCCGGGGGTGTCACTCAAACAGCCCGCCAGTTCGGCGGTGCACTCGGATTAGCCGTAATGTTCGCAATTACGGGCGAACCCTCCGGTCCGAGCCAGGCTTACGGCCTCTACAAATGGGCTTTTGCTTTCATCATGGTTAGTTCCCTTATCGCCTGTTTGTTGACTTGTCGAGTCAAAACTCCGCGACCAGAACCTGTTTAAGTATCGGTCAGCGCGCCTGACATTGCGGGCACCAGGTTGTGGTGCGGGCATCAATGATTCGTGATCGAAGAGTTGCGGCGCAAACGAAACAGACTTGGCCTCCCCTGCCGTAACATTTGAGGTGATGCTGATTTGAGCCTTCGCCTTCGAGGTTCCGATAGTCGCGAAGTGTCGTACCACCTCGCTCGATCGCTTCAGACAGCACGGTCCGCACGGCGTCGAGAAGTCTTTGAGCTTGAGGTCCACTGATCGATCTCAAAGACGGATTTATTCGAGCAATGAATAACGCTTCGTCTGCGTAGATATTTCCTACTCCGGCAATTAGGCGTTGACTCAATAGTTGGGTTTTGATTCGTCTCCTGCGTCCCCGTGTTCGACGCCATACCTCGTCACCG
>CAYVQV010000130.1:0-2083 GCA_964454035.1 uncultured Candidatus Nitrosopelagicus sp.
TAACAAAATTGAAAGGATCTAAATTATTTAGATAAGCAACAATTCCAAATTCTGCCAATCCTGCACCACCAACTGTAATTGGAAGATTTGCAATTGCATTTGCACCCATCACTGCCATTATAGATTCAAAAATTTCAACAGAATAACCAACACTAACTGCGATGATTAAAAAAGAAATGCCATAAAACGACCAAGAAACTAGTGATGTAATAAATCCAACAACAAAAACTTTTTGTGATTTTCTTGAATGAATGTTTTCTCTACTCATAGTACAAACTTCCTCAATGTATTGATTAGTTTGTTTTACATATTTGATGCCGCGATCTTTTCCAAGTTTAGTGATTAAAAGAGTGATAACTTTTGGTAGTTGAAAAGTATGTTTTGATGATGCAAAAAATAAAACAACCCATAATGTTGTAACAGTTATACTTGTAGCTAATATTATTCCAGCAACAAGATATGCACCACTTAGTAATGCAATAATTCCAGCCATAATTGATAAAACTCCAGCAGCAAGAACTTCAGTTACTATATCAAGCAATGCCACCCATGATGCCTTTGATGTTGAAATTCCTTTTTTCACCATGTAGTATATTACTGCAAATTCAGCGCCAACAAACATTGGTGTAGTAAATTTGATAAACTCACTTCCTACTCTCATTGCTGTTAGTCTTTTGATAGAATCGAATGGACCAAGAAATGTTCTTGCTATGTAAGCAAGTTTAACACCTTGTAATCCAAGTTTTATCATCATTGCAAGAACTGCTAAAATGAAAGGTACTGCACCAATTGCTAAAACATCATCTAATTTTATATCAAATTGAATAGTAATAATCAAAATTGGGATAATGGTTGCAGGGATTACTGCAATTCTCCAATTCATGAATGTCGTCTAATGGGTTCAAATATAAGCTAATAAAAAAAACTTTTAACGAAAAATTGAAAGTTATTTTTTTAACAGGTACAGCAGGAGCAGGAAAATCACTACTGACTTCCAAAATTAAGGAATATTATGCCAAAAACTCGACATTTCCAGCTACACTAAATCTAGACCCAGGAGTAGAAAAATTACCATATTCTCCTGATATTGATGTACGAGATTATGTCGATGTCAATTCACTAATGCAACAATATGAGTTAGGTTCTAACGGCTCGTTAATTATGGCAAATGATCTTGTTGCAACAAAGATTGATGAAATTCAAACAGAAATTGATAATGTAAACCCAGATTATTTACTAGTTGATACTCCAGGACAAATTGAATTGTTTGCATATCGCCAGAGTGGTCCATTTTTTGTAAATAATATTCATGCAGATGAAAAAGTTAATGTGTTCTTGTATGATGGTACATTGATTTCATCACCAAGCAACTTTGTATCTCTGACTCTACTTTCTACTTCTATAAGATTACGATTGGGACTACCAACACTAAATGTAATTACAAAAACAGATTTGATACAAGATAAACTGAGTGAAATTCTTGAATGGACCTCTGATGATTTTGATTTGGAGAGTAAAATTGCAAAAGAAGTGGATGGGGAAACTCTTCCATTAATTTCAGATATGTTTCACACTCTAAGTAATAATGGATTTTTTGAAGATTTAATCCCAATATCAAATGCTACTGGAGAAGGAATGGTAAATCTTGAAAGTGCATTAAGCAGAACTATTAACTTGGGCGAAGAAGTAGAAGACTAATGGTAAAATCAGTAACAGTTCATGCACCGTGCTCTACGGCAAACTTAGGTCCAGGATTTGATGTGTTTGGTTTGGCACTTGATGCATTTTATGATGAAGTAACCGTGACAAAGAAAGTAAAAGGAATTACAATACTCAGTTCAGATGACATTCCACTAAAACCAGAACAAAATACTGCTGGACTTGTTGCAAAGGCAATAATAAAAAAGGAAAAACTAAGAGGTGGTGTTGAAATTAAGATAAAAAAGAATGTTCCACCAGGATTTGGAATGGGAAGTAGTGCAGCATCAGCAGCTGCATGCGCAGTAGGCATTAACAAACTGTATAATTTGAAATTAAGCCAAAATAAACTAGTTTCATACGCAGGAATTGGAGAAAAAGCAAG
>CAYVQV010000131.1:0-2075 GCA_964454035.1 uncultured Candidatus Nitrosopelagicus sp.
AAATAAAAATTATGAATGATTATATTTTAAATAATAAAAAAAATTTTAATAAAGAAAAATTAAAATTTTTAAATAAAATTAAAAAATAAGTTAATTCTATTTGAATTTTTGCCATTCGCGAACTGGCGTTATAAACTTTTCAATTTTATTAGAATTTTTAGACATAATTGATACGTCAGCAGAGATAGAAATTCTTTCACTATCTGATTCACTTGGACTAGTTGAATGAAAAGTTTTTGAAGGAAATACAATAATCTCATCTTCATTAGGTTCAATTCTTATTTGCGCGGCATTTAAAACATTTAGCTTTAAAAAGTCAGCAGTTCTTGTTGATGTTGATTCAAAAGTGCCTGGTATAATTTCATTATGTTTAAAATTGTCATGAAAATTTATTGCTCCTTGGTCTTTATCTTTCTTTAGATAATAAGCAAAAGACAAATGGGACTGTGAGTGATTATGATATTTTATATACTCATTTTTTCTTGATACTGTTGCCCAAGATCTTTGGTAATAAAAGTCTATTTTTTCCTCATTATAACCAATTTTTTTTACATAATTAATTATATGCTTTCCAATAAGATCATACAAAACCTCAAATTTTTTTTCTTTATATAAATATTCATGCCCATAAACGTCTCCAGTCCAGGAAGAACGTTCGTTATACATTTTTGTTCTATTATTTTTACTTTCATTTTCTTGATTATATATTTCTTGAATTAAAGTTTTTCTTAGATCATCATCTAATCCAACTTTAGATTTATATATTGATAATGGGAATAAATTTAAAATTTCCATAAATCATATTTACAAAACATACGGCTCAGGTCTTGCATCTTTTTTTAAGACTCTTTCTACTGCAAAAGAGCTTATATCTATCGATTGATAAGTTCCAGTTGTAATAAGTTCTGTTAAAGCTCTACCAATACCTGGGGCTTGCATTAAACCTCTGCCAGTAAAACCAGAGGCTATATAAACATTCTCATACTTTGGATGTTTTCCAACTACAGCATTATTATCTAATTTGTTACAATCATAATAACCTGCCCATCCACCAGTTAATTTTAATTCTTCAAATGCCGGTATTCTTTGTGCAAGTGCAGGCCAAACTAATTCTTCAAAATCATTCCAAGCAGGTTCTAGATCAGCAGCATCAAACACTGAATTAGGTGATCCTGCTATATATTCTTTACCTTCGGGTCTCCAATACACACCTGTTGTTAAATCACCTGTTAAAGGCATTTCCGGAATATGTTTGGGGCATTTAACTCTAAAGACAGTATGTTTTTGAGGAACAACTGGAATATCATCTAATAATTCTTTGGTCCAACAACCAGCGGCAGAAATAATAATTTTAGCTTTTATTTCAGAAATACTTTTCACTTCACCTTTAATGAACTCAGCCCCTAATTCAATTGCCTTACTTTTAAGGGCGCTATGAAACATAAAAGGATCAATCCATCCTTCACTTTGATTATCTGTATAAGTTGCTGTTTCTATTCCATCGCTATTTATATAAGGAAATACTTTTGATAATTCAGAGCCTTTAATATTTTTTGTACCTGCCTCACAAGCTTTGTGATTTTCTAAAGCTCTATACTGTTCTTCTGCATCTTTAGGTCCAAACATAAGTAAGTAGCCATTTGGAACCATACTGGCCGTAGGATTTGGATTTTTTTCCGTTTTTAATAACTCGGGTATTTGAAAAATAAATTCTCTTGCAAATTTACCTAATAAAATATTCTCTTTTTGATAAAACTGTCTTCTAAATCCACCAAGAGATAAAGGAAATGATGCCTTTTTATAGGTTGGGTCTCTTTCTATAACTTTAACTTTTCTTCCTTCTTTAGATAAAAAATACGCTGTTGATGCACCTATTATTCCACCACCAATAATAATTATGTCTTCCATGAATCTTTAAGTTAGTAAAAATTATATAATAAGTTAATTAAGAGTAAAGATAGAATAATTTAAAATAAATGCAAAACACAACCATGCAATGTATGGAATCATTAGTAAGGCACTAATCTTATTAATTGGATAATAAAGTTTAATAAGCCAAGCTACAAAAAAAATAA
>CAYVQV010000132.1:0-2049 GCA_964454035.1 uncultured Candidatus Nitrosopelagicus sp.
ATATTAAAAAAACTACGTTGAAAGAGAATTATTACAAAGATAAAATATCAATAGGCATAATGTAATAATAATATATAATTTGAAAGGAATAAAGAATTGACAGAAATAAGAGTTACTTATTCAGGATTAATTGCATTTGTAATTGGAATTATAAGTGTAATTTCTGGATTAGTGGTTACAGTAGTAATTACACGTAGTTTAACATCTTTTGAATATGGAACCTGGACATTAATTCTTAATCTTATTGGTTATGTAATTATTTTAGAACCAATAATATCTTATTGGGCTACACGTGAAATAGCAAGAAAAACTGAATCTGGTACAACTGCAGTACTATCTAGTGGTATTTTCTCATGTTTAGGAATTTTGATCTATATTATAATTTTGACAGTTGTAGCAATTCAAACAGATGCTAGTTTTGATATTATGTTTTATGCAATAATATTAATTCCAATTATTTTTATTAATAGAACATTAACGGCAGTGAATCTTGGTTTCAAACCTCATATAGCAAGTTATGGTGTACTTGCATATAGCTTAATTCAAATCCCTGCCATATTTTTATTCTTAAATTATTTAGAATTAGGTGTTATAGGAGTTATTCTTTCATCATTTTCTGGATACTCAATTAGTGTTTTAGTTTTATTTATTTATGGTAAAGAAAGGCTATACAGAAATTTTAATTTCAAGTTTATTAAAAAATGGTTCAAACTTTCTTGGCTAACACTGTATCCAGGAACTTTTAGTTTTGTTTCATTAATGGATATAACAGCATTTTCTATAATTACTGGCTCCGTTATAGGAATATCTTATTGGGGTGTGTCAATGGTAATACCTATTATAATTGCACAAGCGGCAAGCATCTCATATGCTATTTATCCTAAAATTTTAGGTGGTGGAAAGAATGACTTTGTAAAAGATAATTTTTCACTGTTGTTCTATTTTGCAATTCCACTTGTTGCAATTAGTATAGTATTTGCCGAACCTGCATTATTTACATTAAATCCAATCTATGTAATTGCAGTACCTGTAGTAATCATTACTAGCTTTTTTGTTTTTTTTAATATGCTAAATACCACATTTTATACCGCACTTCTAGGTATAGAAAAAGTCGATATTGGTGAGGGTTCTACGTTTAAAGATTATTTAAAGAGCAAATTATTCCATTTGCCTACTGTACTCTTAATACAATATTCAATTTACATTGTCACATTAACGATAAGTATAGTATTTGCAATGACAAATGAATTTTCAGATATTGAACTAGTTATTATATGGTCAATAGTTGCATTGTTAACACATTCTCCATTCACGTTTTATTTTTATTATTTAATTAAAAAAGATCTAAGTATCTCTTTAGATTATTTTAGAATTATTAAATTTTTATTACTTTCCATATTTTCATTTGGAATTTCATATATACTTGTGGAAAATTATTTAGATTATGATGTATCTCTAGTTTATTTTATTCTAACAATTATTGGTATTCTTTTGATTGGAATCGGTTCTTATATTGCACTAACATATGTAACAGACTTAAAGACACGCGAATTAGTTAACGCATTAATACACAAAAAACTTTGAGAAATCATGCAATATAATATACAAAAAGAAAGTTTTATCAAAAAAAATTACATACCAATATTAATTACACTTGGATTCTTTTTTGCAATATCATATATTGCATTTTTTCATTATGAGTTTGTATTTAATTCAGATGGACTAATTTACTTACGATATGGAGAACAAATTTTATCTGGTGATGGAGAAAATGTTCTAATAAATAATGCACTTATGGGTGGACCTGTAATTTATGCTACGGTTGATAAATTTGTAAATGATGGTTTTCTAACTCTAAAATTATTTTCTGTATTTGGCGCAACTGGAGTTGTTTTTATTTCATATTTTGTTATAAAAAATATTTTTAACAAAAAAATTGCTATACTAGGACAATTACTAATTGTATTTAGTCCTGCGTTACAGACTAGAGCAGTATTAGCTACAAATGAACTTCTAGCATTAATTTTAATTGTATCATCATTTTATTTT
>CAYVQV010000133.1:0-2022 GCA_964454035.1 uncultured Candidatus Nitrosopelagicus sp.
AAAATTCTACCAAAATCCGAAATGTTCTAACTTGATATGATCCTGTAGTTCCTCTCTTTTCATCCAAGCACTGTCATTTAGTGGATCACATTTTGGGCATTTTACGAGTGGTTTTGGTGGTTCTGCCACAATTTCTTCTTTCTTTGGCTGACAGTCATGAGGTCTTCCTTGTGTACTGTGAAGTAATCTCCATTTTCCTGAAATTTCATGATGAGCTTTGTCCCAAATTAGATCTGCTGATTCATAATTACATTTTTTACAACGTGCCAAAGTTCTCCCCATGAAGGGTTACTTTCTAATGCTTTTGATAATTTCGGTGAATTTCTTTAGACCACCGGTCTGCTCTAATAACGTTCCAATAACTAGACCGTCAGCTCCGGCTTTTGTCAGTGTTTGTGCAGTCTTTACATCCTTTATTCCTCCACCAACAATAAGAAATCCTTTGAAAACACTTCTTACCGTTTTGACCATCTCTGGAGTGACGTTTTGTTTGGCACCAGAGCCGGCTTCAAGATATACAAATCTCATACCAAGATATTGTGCTGAAAGGGCATATGCTGCTGCAATTTTTGGCTTGTCAAATGGAATACCTCTCACATTTCCGACAAACCAGGCCGAAGTTCCCTCGCCTATGACTAGATATGCAGTTGGAAGTGCCTCTAGTCCGAATTTCATGACGTTTGGTGCTCCCAAGGCCTGTGCCTGTGATATGTAGTATGGATTTTCCGAGTTTAACAGAGAACTAAACAAGATGGCGTCTGCCTGTGGAACAACGCCTGTAACGTTTCCAGGGAAAAGAACGACTGGGATTTTTACTGCCTTCTTTAGGCTACCTACTACATCTGCCATCTCCATTTGATCTGTGGCTGACGAGCCACCTACCAATATTGATGCTGCGCCTAACTTTTCAGCGTCTTTTGCAAGCTTTACAGATGATTTGATGTTTGAAACCTCAGAATCTATTAAAACAAAGATTACTGGTGACTTTTTACGCCTAGATAATAGTAATTTTTCTACTTTCCCAACCATGCCATACGATCGAGAAGGGTGCTTTAATCTTTTATTTTAGTACTGGTATACAGTTTTGTATAGCTATGAGTGAGTCTGATTCAAGTAATTTTCCTAATATTTTGAAAGAAATTATCAAAAAATCACTGTTTACAGAGCGACAAATTGAAATTATTCTAAAACAGAAGGATTTGTCTGATAAGGAATTTTCTATAACAAAAGGTGCGTATTACAGGCAGGTCTCACAATCACGTGAGAAACTTGGACGTTTGTATTACTCATTCATTGTACTGAGGGTTTTGGACATCCTTCTTGCTGATGATATTGATGTGATATCTAGGCTCACTGAACAGCTCTCTGTGATAAAAGATGGTGATGTTTTCCCAGAACGTGAGCGTGAGATACTAGGTGTGATTGAGCGTGTAGTAAAACAGACCACCAGTATGTGATTTGTGCCTAGATTTCTGTATTTGAAGTGTTTAACGAGTATTTTTGTGTCTAATCCATGCATCTTTCATGTGATGTTTAGATTGATGCAAAATGTGAATTAATGTTGTCCAATCACGATAAATCACAATCTTATCATGTTGCATTATGTTAGTAGAAATTCCTGATCCTATTGTCATTCTAGGCGTGGTTTTGCCTATCTTTGTAGGATTGTTCTCCCTGTTTGCATACTTGAAAATAAGGCAAATTTCGGGCTTTAATGCTCAAAATAAGGCAGATATGGAGAGATTGGAGTTCTATGAAAGACAAATAATTGATATGAAGATACGTTTGGACGCAATTGATATTGAAAATATCTCAAATACGCCTGAAATACCTAGGAATTTTGCAAGTTTTGAGCAGAAAATACATGAAAGTGTGCCTACGACCGCTGCTAGGGAACCAAAATCCGTGCCTATGAGTACCCAGCCACGAAGAACACCCAATATGAGCCTGGATAATACAGTCGAGGTTGTGTTAGGATTAATCACGGATAGAACTATGACGTCACGTGACATTCAAATCACA
>CAYVQV010000134.1:0-2021 GCA_964454035.1 uncultured Candidatus Nitrosopelagicus sp.
TACTTCTGATTCTGAAAAATTAACATCTCCTGTAAAAGGAACAAGTATTGTATGACCATCTTCTCCAGCAATTTTTTGATACGCTTCTTCCTGATTTTTCATAGTAACCTCTAGTATTTCCTTTCCTTCTAGGAAATCTTTGATTGTCTTTAATGTATAACCATAACCAATTACAACATCACATTTTGATATTACATTTTTAATTACATCTGTAACATATTGTGATGAACCTGGACCTACACCGACAGCAAAAACCTTATTCAATTTTATTCAGTAATTCTTTGTCTTGCCTTTATAAAATCAACAAATGAGCTCCAGTTTACCTTCAAAAAACGTGTAGGATCTTTAAGTGGATAATGAACCCAATCTTGAACAATTGAGTATTGATATGATTTCTTTTTTCCGTCTTCAATAACTTCCATTTTTAAAATATTACCCCAAATTTTTTTCTCAATCTCTAAACCAAATATATTATCAAAAGATACTTCACTACTTTTTTTCTTATTTTCTAAATCAATCGCCAAATCTTCTTCATCATAACCATCATGTTTGATCATCACATCACTGTTTTGAATTAAAGTGACAACCTGTCTTGTAACCACTGATTTCCACCATTTTTTCATTCTTTCAGTTTTTCTAATAAACATCAAATGTTTGTCTGTAAGAAAGAGCATTCCTTCTTTTCCTCCCACACTCAAAAATGAACCTCCTTCTCTCCAAACAGAGACTAAATGCACGACAATCTTTTCATCAGAATCCATAAACAAAATCAACATAATCTTAGTTAATAATTGATTTGTTGATCTCATTTTTATTAGAGATAATTTTGTTTCCAATCGTGACTAAGTTACCTGTTTTCTTATTGGGAATAATGATAATATCCATAATTCCAATTGCAACTGCTGAAGAAGGCGATGTTACATTCATCTTGGAAGATACAATTGTAGTATTAGAAACAAATTCTGGAAACATTGCAATTGAATTTTTCCCAAACGATGCACCAAATCATGTAGAGAATTTTGTTAAATTATCAAATCCTGGATTCAAATTAAATAATGATTTCTACAGAGATACAATTTTCCATAGAATAATTCCAGGATTTATGATTCAGGGTGGAGATCCTAATACCAGAGTTAATTATGATGATACCAGTAATTGGGGCCAAGGAAGTCCGGGCTATTATATTGAAGCTGAATTTAATGACATCAAACATAAAAAAGGAATTGTTTCAATGGCAAGGAGTCCAGATCCAAATAGTGCAGGTTCACAGTTTTTTATAGTTGAAAAAGATTCTACTTTTCTTGATGGTCAATACACTGTTTTTGGTAGATTAATCACGCAAGAGAGTTTTGAAACACTAGACAAGATTGCTTCTCTCCAAACAGACAGTCGTGATATACCAATTGATCGTGAAGCAGCTAAAATAATTAAAACTTCAGTTTGGAATCGCTCTGATATGAATAATTTACTAGAACTAGATCCACCAGAAAGAACATCTGGGTTTACACCACAAACAACCAATTCTGGAAAGTATACAGATGAAGAACTAGGTTTTTCATTTTTACCACCAATTGGTTGGACAATACAAAATCCAGAACAACTTTCTTCAAAATCACCAGCAGTTGCAGCACTTGGACCACGGACTGGAGTAATTCCAGCCGCTTTTACTGTAGTTGTTGAGAATAATACTGCGTCAATCGACGAACAGATTATGGATTTAAAACAATCAATTAAAAGTGGAATTGATTCTGGCGTAATTGACATAATCAATGAAGAAAAAACATCACATTATGGTCTTGATAGTTATTCAATAACAGTTACTCAAATTGTTGAAAATGCACAATTAGAAATGTACAAAGTCAAAATTCATGCATTTTTAATTTTTACATCTGATAAACTTTACACGTTACAGTTTGCAAATACGCTAGCAAGTTTTGAGCAAACAGAAGGTCAGTTTAAAGATATTTTAGATTCATTTACGATTTTAAAAACTTCTACAAGTAGCAGCCTAGAATCAATTC
>CAYVQV010000135.1:0-2020 GCA_964454035.1 uncultured Candidatus Nitrosopelagicus sp.
GATTTTGAACCTTCATTTGAGAAATGTACTCTAACAAGATCACCTTCTGTAGCACGAATTGTTGGACCTGGAACACTTCCATTAAAAGTCCAGACATTGTAATACACACCTGGTGAAACTTCCATCACCTGATCATCTCGTGCAGTAATAGTGAATTCTCGCAATATAGTACCATCTTCTAATTCAGAGACAGTTCCATAATCAAAGTCTCGTAAAAAAGACGTTGGATCAAATTCTAATATCTCCCCAGTATATCCAATTGGATCAATTACATCACCTGTAGTTTGTATAGCAAGACCAGTATGTGTAAGAAATGTTTTTGGTTCTACTGCAGCATCACTTACTGCTGGAATAACAAAGTATAATGTTGAAACTGAAACTACTACTAACAGTATCATAAACATTTTTTTTGATCGAGTATTTTGTTGCAATAAAATTCGGTTGATTCTTCAATATTTAAAAATTTAGCCTAGGCTAAATTTTTTAGCCACGACTAAATTTCATCTCATATGCAAAAAATAGACGATCATAGTTCTTTAAACAAATTTAACTCTGAGTTTTGATAACAGTTTATGACAAATAAGACAAAGTTTTTGGTAATTGCTGGTGCATTAATTGGAATTGGAGCAGCATTATTATTTTTTGGTTCTCAATCAATTACTGCAGATATAGTAATTGAAGAGGGACAGATAGATGAAACAAATTCAATTAAAATAGATGTGGTATTAGATCCAGAAATTAATGTTGAAGGAGTATTTGCTGTTCAAACATTAGACGAAAATGAAGGAAAAATTTTGGCTATAATCTTAGATCCTAATGATGTACAAATTGCTTCAGCTTCAATTAATGAAAGATCATTTGAGGAAATTTTTGAAATTTCCCAATTGGGAACATACACATTAATAATTAAAACACCAAGTAGTGAAACATTAAATGTTGTAGGAGGAATTGGGCATGTTCCTGACAGTTCATCATATTCTATTTCAATGGCTGGATTTTTCATACTCCTATTAGGTATGTTAGGCGTATTGATTATAGGAGTAATTTTAGTAAAAGAGAGAAAAAAGAAACTTAGTTAAGAAAACTATCCATTTTAGCAAGACCGTCTTCAACGTTTTTATAATTATGACCAGATTCCATTATATCAGATAGTTTTTCAGTATCAACAGAATAATTGAGATCATCTGATGTTCCATTTTGATTGACAAATTTGTGCTGTATGAGATATGATAATTTTTCCTGAAGTTCCTCTGGCATAATACCAAATTTTTCAGATAAAAAAGTACAGTGTTTTGGTCCATCTTCCATTTCAGCCAAAATTTCAGATATTTCTGGATCAAACAAATTATCAATGATCTTTTTACTGTTCGAATCTGTATTCTCCATATGATAATGACAAATTTCAGATTTATAATACTATACCAGAATAATTGTTGAGAATACGCATAATTTCTCAGCATGGTTTTTAATGGGGTAACTAAGAATCTTGCTTACTTGAGTACACAATACGAAAATCTTATCAGAATACTGGGAAATGATATTCCTGGTGAAAAAAAAATGCTTGTTGGTCTTACACAGATTCGTGGAATTGGAATAATGTTTGCAAATGCAATTATAAGTCATTTAAAAATTGAACCAAATTCAAATATTGGTAATCTTAACTCTGATCAAGTCGAATCTATTGAAAAAATAATACAAGATCCTGAATCATTTAATTTTCCAATATGGTTTTTGAATCGCCGAAAAGATCCTGAAACTGGAAAAGATATGCATCTAGTTACATCAGATATTGCATTTAACGTTAGAAATGATATTGAAAGAGAAAAAAGTGTTTTTAGTTGGAGAGGTTATAGACACATGTTTGGATTAAAAGTTCGTGGTCAACGAACAAGATGTACTGGACGTAAAGGAGGAGCAGTAGGAGTTGCAAAAGGTGGAAGAATTTTACCAGCTAAAGGAGGAGCAGGTGCACCAGCAGCAGTAGCAGCAGATGGAGATGCTGCACCAGCAGCAGATGGAG
>CAYVQV010000136.1:0-1986 GCA_964454035.1 uncultured Candidatus Nitrosopelagicus sp.
TTTCACCTGCTGCCCACCATCCAGCATTGTTTTTGACCCATTCAGGAATTGAGACTACACTAGAGACTGGAACAGTTGAACTGGAAGTAGATGCGCCTGCAGAACCTACTTCAAAAATCTGCTGTCCTGGATAATATGTATCATAATTGAAAAAACCTTCTCCTGTTAGAGTCAAATTAAGCGTGTACATTCCTTCTGTTGGAATGTAAATTGGTTCTGTAGATATTCCTTCAAGTGCCTTGACACCAACAAATTCTTCAGGATTGTCACCTGTTACAACATTGAATTGTTTTCCTTGAGGATCTACTAGAGCATATGCGTATATTGCATCCTTTACTAATTCTCCATCAGCATTAAAGAATGAAAATTCAAATGGAATTTCTTGTCCTGCACCATATTTTGTTTCCCAAGAAATAAAGGCAGTATATCCATTTTCAAAAGCTACATTAAACGAATTTTTTTGTACATCACCTTCTGGCATTAATTCAAAAAACATTTCTTTACTCATTTGATGACTTGGACCTAACTCATCATTAATTCGCTTTAATTCATTTCCTGTAATCAAAAAGTGCACTATGTTTTCAGTCTCTGATGAATATGGATCAATTAGTAATGCTCTTTGATCAACTTTTATTCCATCAACATATCCTACAAAAGAAGATTCAGCACTGTATGGAGCAAATGACTTTGGAACACGTATCTCTTGATGTACAACTTGAACTTGTTCTACATATTCTGGAGTCCAATCAAATGGCATTTTAAATGAAATTTCATGTGATGATTTGCTATATTGAAAATTTTCAACTTCATCATAGTATGTCTTTACAGTAACAGGAAGCTCTTGTGCTGATGCAGTTTGTATGAGAAAGTTTTGTTCTTGTGCAATACTAACAAAAGTTTCAAAACTTAATGGTTCAGCAACCATAACCTTTGGACTAGTTGCACCTTCAATGTCTACTTTAATATTGTATAATCCACCCTTGTCAAAAATTGGTCCATCAACTACTGGTCTACCGTCACCTCGTGCAAACAAACCACCACTTGTTCCTTCTATCTCACCATAATATTGTGTACATTTCCATAACTTATCTGCACTACAACCAAATTTTGGTTTGATTTCGATGTCTAGCGTACCATCTTTATCATAAAACAAACTTCGTGCCAAAAGGTCACCTGCACGCCACAATTCAACGCGATATGTAACCTGATCAAGATTAACATCAGTTAATGTATCATAAAATCTTACAGAAAGATTTGCAGATTCTACCTTACCTACGGTAATGTCTGAAGGATCAAGCTGGGTAAATACTGTTACCTCCATTCCACCAAAACTTAATGGTGCTGCAACATCACCACCAAGCCCATGAGCAAATGCATTATCAACTAAGAATGGAATTGCTATAATTGCAATTAGAGACAAAAACAAAATTTTGTAGTACAATACCAGAATTAGTCTAAAATCCCTATTTAATGATTCGATAAAATCTAATTATAGAGCCACCATCGTTTTTATTATCAGATACAATCCATTGGAATAATGAAAATTTTATTTGCATTATTGTTTGTACCATTTTTAATAAGTCCGGCATTTGCTGCTGCACCTCTTCTTCCAGAAGATTATGAGCAAATATTGCCATCAGAACAGGGAACATTAAAAATTGGATTATCAGTTGTTGAACAGTCAGACAATATATCAAAATTATACATAGGCTGGATGAATCCAATGACAAATAAGATTCAGGAACACATTGACTATACGGTTAAAGTAGTAAAAGACGGTGAGAACATATTTGGACCAATTCCACTGACACATACCTCACTTGGAGAAGTTAAGATTCCTATTCAATTTACATCTACAGGTGAACACGAGGTAATTATTGAGATGGAGGGAATTTTATTTCAACCAATTCCACTAGAAACAACTATTTTTACAATTAATGTTGGAGATGAAAAAACAATCACTACTGAATCTGAATCTACTGAAGG
>CAYVQV010000137.1:0-1982 GCA_964454035.1 uncultured Candidatus Nitrosopelagicus sp.
AAGTTGAATTTTGCTGCAATATTTTTCCTTATTAAAGGCTTCATTCTTTCAAATCTTGCATCGATCGTATTTTCAAAGGTCATAGAACCATCTTTTGATGTTACTTTGACTCCTCCCATACAATCAATATCTTCAGATGATAATTCTGCTCCGGAAATTTTTGAAATTGCTGATTTAACAATATCTTTATCTTTAGAATTTGTATATACTATAATTTCGGATGTATCCAATGCTTCAGTAGCCTCAGTAATTAAGGATGAAATTAAATTTGAATATTCAGAATCTCGTTTTGTATCTTGAATCTGATCCTTTGCCTGTTCAAAAACTTTGGAAGTAGATTCTTCCACTAGTAAAAGTGCCTTATTTCTTACTTCTAGATCGGAACTTCCAATTATCTGTTTTTCAATTTTTTCTGCTTCTTTTTGACCCTCAGAAATAATTTTTGCGTATTCATTCTCCAATTCAGTTAATGATACAGATAGTTTTTCTTGAGATTCAGAAAGTGACGATTTAAGAGATTCGAGTAATTGAGATCGATTCTTTTCAAGAACCTGATCTATTGTTTTTTCAAGCGATAAATCTGCCATTGTTGGCATTTTTTTAGAAGTAGATTTTAATGTTGTTACTATTCCAGAAATTTCGTAACATTTTAAACCCTATTTAAAAAGAAAAAATTACTTTGGTACTAGCAGATCTTAAGTTTGGAACAATAATTCTACCAAGATCAGATTCTCCAAAGGCAATATCACATCTAACAAAATTTGAATGGTTTCACAAAATTGATACTGAAAATGATACAGTAACGCCTGAAATAGATGATGTTTTGCTAAATGCTCAAAAAACATTTCAGGCTATAGATGAAGTAGTTAAAGGACTAGGAATTCCGTTAACAACTGGTATTATGGAGATTCTTTTCAAGGGTACAGTTATCAAAAAGGATCAATATCAATTAGATGATCTCAAAGCCATGGTTGAGGATTTAGAGAAAAAATATCCATCAGTTATTGACAAACCAACAAAGCTCATAAAAGAAAGTGAAGATACCAAACGTTCCCTAGCTGAATATCAAACAATTAAAGATGCACTTACACTTGTAAAAAAACTAGATATCGATATAGGAAATCTAGGATTTATGACACATTTTTACACAAATTTATTCATCATAAAAACTTCTAATTTCGAGGAAATTTCTAGAACATTACAGGAAGCTACGATTTACAAATATGAATTAGATAGTAAAGAGGAATCTGCAATTATTATAATTGCAGATTCACAAGATGCAGACAAAGTTCTAAAAGTTATGCGAAGTTTTAACTCAAACCCATTCACAATTCCACAAGGAGTTTCTCAAATTCCTAGTACAGCATTTCAGTTATCAGAATCAAAGATCAAAGAACTTGTTAGCAAACAAAAATCATTAACAAAAGAAATTCAAAATCTAACTAAGAAAAAAAGAGCAGAGATTTTAGCAATGCACGAAAAGGCTTATGTAACAAAAGAGGTTCTTGAGAGTCTACGAAAACCTGGTGGCACAAGAAGTTTTTCTGTAATTCAAGGATATATTCCAGCAAAAATGGAAAAACAATTTAAAAAAGTAACTGAGGAATGGATGTCTGTAGTAGAAAAAATTGATGACCCTAAATTAGCTGCACAAGCACCAGTTTTATTCCAAAATCCAAGATTTGCTAGAACATTTGAAGTAATTACTCAAAGTCAAGGTATTCCAAAACATGGCGAAATGGATCCTACTCCAATGATTGCAATTATGTGGCCAATATTTTATGGCTTGATGTTTGCAGATGTAGGTCATGGATTATTACTTATGGGATTAGGTCTTCTTTTCAAATTAAAAGGACAGGGAAATCTAGCTAGATGGGGAATGCTAATTGCAATTTCTGGTGCTGCAGCAGCAATTGCAGGAGTTGGCCAAGGTGAGGCGTTTGGATTCCATATTCATTACTTTGAACCATTTGGGACATTAT
>CAYVQV010000138.1:0-1981 GCA_964454035.1 uncultured Candidatus Nitrosopelagicus sp.
TTTATTTACTTTGGATTACTGTTTGGTGGAATTGGATTAATGTTTGTTGGTGAGGGAATACGAGCTTTAATGGAACTGCCAACTATAGTGAGTCACATACTTTCATACACAAGATTAATTGGAATTCTGTTAGCTTCTGTAATTCTTGCACATACTATAGATTTTATTTTCCTAAAAGCACTAGACATTTCAATACCGTTTATTATTCTTGGTACATTCATACTAATTGTAGGACATTTATTTAATACAATAATAGGTGTATTTGAACCAGGAATTCAAGGCGCTAGATTAATTTATGTTGAATTCTTTTCAAAGTTTTATCGTGGAAATGGAAGAAAATTCCAACCATTTGGTTCTTTACGTAAATTTACCAAAGAACAATTTCAGTTTGAACAACCAAATCCAGTAAAAAAGAAAAAAACTTGACTTGATTTTAGAAATATACTAATTTTTATTCTAATATTTTATTTTACTTACATCCAGCAATCGACTACAATATCTGCATTTTAGTATTAGAGTTTCTTTATCAATAACATCCATAATTGATTCAATTCGCTCATTACTATTTGTAACACAATCAGGATTTGAACACCTAAAAATTCTATCAATTTCATTTGGTAAAGAGACACGTCTCTTTTCTACAAGTTTGTAATCTTTGATTATATTCACAGTTGATGATGGAGCAATAACTGCAAGTTTGTTTGTATCATCGTCTTCAAGGAATCTTCCCTCAACTTTGATCATATCTTTCTTTTTCAGCTTGCCACTAGGCATGTTAAGAGCAATAGTAATGACATTTCCTCTTCTACCATCAATATCTAAAGCCTGAAGAACTTGAAGACCCTTACCCTCGTTGATATGGTCTATAACTGTACCATCTTTGATACGCCTAACAATGAGGTCAGACTGTTCCATTAGTATGGTTTGTATATCTGGCTCTATAAATGGTTGAAGGATGAACGATTTCTTCAATAAGGATATAATCTCAATTCAGGATCTTGACAAGGCTCAACTTGAGGTAATCTATTCTGAGACAGACAAAATTCTTGAAATGGAATCATCTCAAAGACGGGAAATTGCAAGAGGTAAAGCATTGGGATATTTATTTTTTGAACCTAGTACTAGAACCCGTCTAAGTTTTCAGGCTGCAATGGCTCTAATTGGTGGAACATCATTTGGAATTGCTGATGCAAATTCATCATCAATACAAAAAGGAGAAAGTCTTGCAGACACTGTAAAAATAATGGCCGGTTATTCTGATGTCTTAGTTTTAAGAAATTCTTTAGATGGTTCAAGTAGATATGCAGCAGAAATTTCAGAAAAACCATTAATCAATGGAGGTAGTGGAACAGAAGAACATCCAACGCAAGCAATACAGGATCTTTATACTATAAGAAAAGAAAAGCAAAAGATTGATGGACTAAAAATTGGAATAATTGGTGATCTCAAGTATGGACGTACAGTCTATTCATTACTATATGGTCTGGGTAACTATGATGTAGATGTCCATTTAATATCCCCTGAATCATTAAAGATTCGTTCGGATTCCACTTATGATATTAAAAAAGGACTATCATATACAGAATCTACTGATCTTGATGAATACATAGAAGACCTAGATGTTTTATACGTAACAAGAATCCAAAAAGAAAGATTTCCAGATGAAGAAGAATATATGAAAGTAAAGGGAAGTTATGTGATTGGTCAAGACATAATCAAAAAAATGAAAGACGATGCAATTATTTTACATCCATTACCACGATTAGATGAAATTTCTTCTGATGTTGATTCATCACCACATGCAAAATATTTCAAGCAAGCAGAATATGGCAAGTTTACACGGGCTGCATTGCTTGGTTTAATTCTTAACAAAGATGGTTTCTAAGTAATCTAGACTGCAATTATTCCTTCTTTTATCAAATACTGAATTCCATTAGCAAATGTATTATCATCAATTTCACCTGCTGCCCACCATCCAGCA
>CAYVQV010000139.1:0-1973 GCA_964454035.1 uncultured Candidatus Nitrosopelagicus sp.
ATCTACGATTTTTACCTATGCAATTAATAAATTTAGCAATTAACAAAATGAACGGCAGTAATTTTCCAGCAATGTGTTATATTCATCCTAAAGATCTTGATCCTGAGATGCCAAAGTTACCACAATATGCTTGGCATTATTATTGGGGATTATCAAATGCTGAATCTAAATTTGAAAGTTTATTAAAAAATTTTAAATTTAATTCAGTTCGTGAAGTATTAGAATTTTAAAATTTTTATTATTTTTTATTAATATCTTCAGAGACTACAGTTGCAATTGCAAATTCTTTTTCATGACTAATTGATACTAAAAATTCAAAATTATGATTATTTTTTAATTTTACTTTTGGTTTTGAATTTAAATAATACGTTTCTATATCTAGAAAATTTATATTTTTATTGATTGATTTTTTAACACACTCTTTTGTTGCAAATTTACCTGAAAAATGTATTGCATTATTTTTATGTTTTAAGCAATATTCAATTTCAGAATCCAAAAAAATCTTTTCATAGAATGTTTTATGCTTAGAATATGGTTTATTTTGAAATCGTTCAGTCTTTACAATATCAGTTCCAATTCCAAATTTTTGTAGCATGAATATTTTATAAACAAGATTTATTTATAATATCACGTTTTTTCTGGTTTATGGTTGATTCTGATAGATTATCGAAAAAAGTAAAAACTTTAAGGCGAAAACCTTCTCCAATTAAAGAAATTATGAATTATGGTGATCCAGAATATATTAGAAAATTTGGAATCAACCCAGATGATTTAATTTCTTTTGCTGGTGGATGGAGTAATCATAATGCACCTGAAAAACTAAGAGAGTCATATGAAAAAATTGTATCGAACCCTGAAGAATTTCATTCCTCCGGATCTTATTCAACCAGTATAGGTGATAGGGAATTTAGAAATGCAATTTGTAAATTTGAAAAACATTTGTATGATATGGAAATTAATGAAAAACAAATTTCTGTTGGATTAGGTTCAACACAACTTACTAATGATTTATTTTCAGTATTACTAGATCCAGGTGATAAAATATTATTATTAGATCCATCATATTGTAATTATCCAGCACAATTAGTAAATGGAATAGATGATATTGAGATCTTACGTTTTTCTGTGATTAATGAAGATAATTGGGAATTTACTGCAGATAACAAAATTGAAGAGTTTTCTAATTACATATTAAAAAATAAACCCAAAATAGTATTACTTGTTTCACCTGACAATCCAACATCAAAAGTATTATCTCATGAATTTGTGCAAGCCACATTAAATGCAGTTAAAGAAATTAATTCATTTTTAATAATCGATTTTGCATATAAGGAGCTAGTATATGATGATGTTAATCCAAAATATTTTTCATGGTCACCATCTGATAATTTTATCTCATTAAGAACAAATTCAAAGTGGTGTAGAAGTTTAGGTAGGAGAATTGGTTGGGTGGAAGCTCCTGAATTCATAATTGAATCTATGGAATTTATTCAGAGTTCTACTGTATTATCACCTGACAAATTACATCAAATGGCATTTGGAAAATTCATAAATGATTCAATTGATGATGGTAGTTTGGATAGTTATATTCAAAATACAAGAAAATTATATAAAAATGCATCTGAAAAAACAGCAGAATTAATTCAAAAACATCTTGGTTTTCCAATCATACAACCTGATGGTGGCTTGTATATTTTTATGAATGTGAAAACAAATAGTGCAAAATTTGTTGAAACAATTCTAACAAAAACAGGGATTTTGTTTATACCTGGATGGGGTTTTGGAAGAACTGGGAAAAATGCAGTGAGATTATCTTTTGGTCCACTTGTTGAACAAATTGACAAGATTGAACAAGGCATAATAAAAATTTCAAATTATCTAAATGAATCCAAACCATTTCTAAAAACAAACTAACGTCGAATTCTTAACTAAAAGATGAAAAGATAGTGAATGTTTTATCTAATATATCTCAA
>CAYVQV010000140.1:0-1943 GCA_964454035.1 uncultured Candidatus Nitrosopelagicus sp.
TTGACCCATTTCCTTGAATTGTGAATTTCTTATTACCAGCTCTTATTGAAAATGTGATCTTTGTCTTTGGATTTTGAATCTTTTTTTTCATTTTTTCAGGTAAATCCACACATGAAATATTTGCACATACACCTACAATACAATCTCCATTTGATGTCAATTCTTCATCTTTTGTAATTTCTATCGTTTTTTGGTGAAGTGAAAGAACATTCTTGTGACCATGAAATGGTATCTCAATTTTCATAAATTTCTTAAATAAAGGAGAAATAAATATCAGATTTTCTTTTGTTAAACATGGATTCAAAGGCCGAAAAACTACTAAATGGAAAGAATTTGGTGTTTTTGGCTACAACAATGGCTGATGGTTCACCGCAAGTTACCCCTGTTTGGGGTGACTATGAAGATTCGTACATACGAATTAACACTGCAGAGGGTAGACTGAAGCACAAAAACATACTTCATGATCCCAGAGTTGCAGTTTCTGTTGTTGACTCGAAAAACCCCCTTGATATGACCTCGATTAGAGGAAAAGTTGTTAAAATTATTCCTGATTATGATTATAAACATGCAGATTTTCTTACAAAAAAATACCTAGGCAGAGAAAGATACCCATTCAAACGTCCAGATGAAAAACGAATTATTTTGAAAATTAAGCCTGAAAAAATATTTGTTCTTCCTCACTTACCTATGAGTGACGACTAACAATAAACAATGTTTCTAAATTCGAATTTAGAAATATTTAAAATTAAACAAGGGTGAACATCATACCTCTTAAACGGAATTTATGCATATCTAGTGTGTGAAACCGGAAAAAGATGAGAATGGTATTTTTTCAAGTGATAAACCAAAAACATTACAAAGTTTTGGTATCCATTAATCATCACTGTGATATTTTCATGGATTACTTTTTCATTATTTGTTGTTAAATGAAGAAAAATGGGGGGTATGTCAATTTACGAATAAAACATAGCAGACCTCATTATTTTTGGATCATTTGATGGGCAATGAGGGTGTTTTGATATTTGATTATCATATTTACGAATAAATGTTAAACCCCCCGTCTTTTTATCATTTTTTGAAAAAATCATCTAGTCATAAAACATTGCTTATGTATTGGGGGTTTAGCTTTTACGAATAAATTAGAAAATTAATTTAAAATGCTTTGATCAAGAATCTATTTGTTTTTTCACTTATCTCTGTAATTTCCTGTAAAGTTTTAAGAAAAAATGGCTGGTTTAATTGCTCTGGTTTATCTAAAACTATGTAGACACCTGCCTTTTTTTTACCATCTTCATCAAGAAATTTGTAAACGGCTTTAATTGAATAACAATAATCTGCTATCTTTGTTTTTATTTTTTCTTGTTCATTTTCATTTAATTCAAGAAATCTACGAATTAATTTATGATGAAATGATACTTTTACACCAATTACCAGGATATTTTGTTGCTGTTCTGGTTCAAAGACTTCAATATCATTACCAAGACCATCACCATTTTTGATTAGTATTTTGAATGTGTTATCTTTTGATTTAATTTCTTTGAAAGGATAATTTTCATGTATTAACCAACGTTCAACACTATCACGTAAATTAACCATGATGGAATTTTATCATTTATACTATAACTATGTTTTACATGTTTAATTTCTAATATTTCTAAATTCGAATTTAGAAATATTCAATATCCTGGGTTGAAATCTTGCTCAAATGGAAATATTGCAGAGAATGAAATTGACACAATAACGTTAATTATTGTTAGAATACCGCCAAGTATAAGGCAGTTTTTTGCTTTCTGTGGATCATCTTTTCTTAGTGCAAAGTATCCAATTACACCTCCGACTAATCCAAACAGAATTGGTACTAAATACCACCATCTACTTCTAATGTTCTGATTATAATCTCGTTCCAATTATTAAAACTCCATTTTTTCGTTATTTATTTTTTC
>CAYVQV010000141.1:0-1928 GCA_964454035.1 uncultured Candidatus Nitrosopelagicus sp.
TGAAAACACTAATTGGTTGAAAATGCTGTATCATCAGTAGTTATCAGTTTTGAAATGCTCTTTTTAACAGATATGTTTTGTTTTGAATTAAATCCAAGAGTGATTTTAAATCCACTCTTAAAGTCTAGTCTTAGACCTTTTGGAATACCAGATTGACCAATATGGTTTTTAATCAAATTATTAAGAAAAACTTTAGCATTTTCATATCTTCTAGTTTGCAGTGATTGTAACTTTCCATCTTTATCGGTCCACATTAATTTTGATTTTTTTGCATTAATGTTGATAAATTTACTTGAAAAATCATTAGAAAACACATCTGGTCCAGTTCTAATCTCATTTTTAGAAATTTTTAACGATTCTAATAAAAATAATAAACTGGCTTTATTTTCATCATATGCAACTGCATCATTTCTAAGAACATTAAATCCTTCTTTAATCATTTGAGATTCAAATGAATTTGAGGCTCGTTTTATTTGTCCATAAATTATATCGTCACTTCTTTTTTTGTATTTGAAATTTATAACTAGTATGTTTTTTGCTAACTCTGATGAAATTTTCATTTTTGATTTTTGTTTAAAATATGAAATTGAATTTTTCTTTAAGAAATTTCTCGCAATTAAAATGAAATTTGTCACATTTTGAATTGATATTGCTGCACCAAGATTTCTATTCCTATCTATTGGATCAATAATAATTAGTGGCGACTCGAATTTTCTTGGTGATTCACCAATAATTTCATTATTCTGTAATTTAGCAATTTTCTTTAGGACACCATCAAAACTTCCTAAATAATAAACTAAAACTTCACAAACATAACCACTGAATCCTTGTTTTGCAATTTCTGCACCATACATTCCATTTATTTTTAAAAAACACTTGAGAATTCTAATATCATCTTTCATTAGACCAGTTAATTTTTCACTCATAAATTCAGTATGAAATGTTGATCTATCTGCTGCACTTTTCCACTCCCCTTTTTTGATGTCATAGCATGGAACTACATTTACTCCCACTCCATCAATATTTGCTTCAACAAATGGATGTTCAGAATATCTTACATATGGTTTGAATTTTTTAAGTGAATCAAAACCTATTTTCTTGCCAATCTTTTCAAAATTTTTTTCAGATGTTGTTTTTTTAAATTTTACAAAAATGTCAATATCAATTTTTTCTGGCGTCCAAGTTTCTTTAGCATAAGAACCTCCAAAATGTACTGATACAACTGATTTCTGTTTTTCAGCTTCTCTGTTTACTAAACTAAAAACTTTATTTGCAATCTTGTCTACTTTTTTTCGTTGTATATTATTTGGAATTGCAATTTCCTTTGATTTTTTTTTAATATCATTTTTCATTTCCATTAATCTCCAGTAAATCTGAATATTCTGGTCCTTTTGGACTTAAAATACTTCTTTTTAATTTAATTTTTGTTATAATTTGAGTCCCAAACTCAATTGTCTCATATTCTTTCATCTGTAATGAAATATCATCAATCTTGTGTTTTACTCTGAAAATCGTTAAGTGAGGCTTGAATTTTTTATTTTTTTCAAAACCTAATGATGTTAGTTTCATTTCTATTTCATTAGTTATTTTGATTAGTTTTTCAGCTCCTTTTTTATCAGTTCCAATCCAAATTATTCGAGGATTTTTCAAATTTGGAAATCCACCAACTTCTTTTAGTGATAAATTAAACTGTGAAAATGTAATTGTTCTTAACAGATCTTTCACTTTTTCACATTTTTCGTCATCAATTTCTCCTAAGAATTGTAAAGTAAAATGAATTTGATTAATTTTTGTAGGTTTTACATCAATCTGTAAATTCTCTTGAAATCTTTGAATTTTCTTTAGAATATCTGCATTAGAAATTTCAACTGCGATGAATACTCTCATAAAAAATAAAACATTTGTAATTATTTATCGCTACCTTCATA
>CAYVQV010000142.1:0-1907 GCA_964454035.1 uncultured Candidatus Nitrosopelagicus sp.
TTTTCAAAAGATCCAGATTTTCTTTTCATTATGGGTAGTATGTATTATATTCTACAAGATGAAAATAAAACACTTCATTATATTGAAAAAGTTCTAGATATTGATGAATATGATCTAGAAGCACTTTCTCTAAAACTAAGAGTTTATCAATTTCTGAAAGAAGATGATAAAGTAATAGATTGTTGTAAAAAAATACTAAACATAGATCCTGAAAATTATGAAGTAAAGGATATTTTAGATCAGTTAGAAGAAATCTAGTTTTTACTTTCTTTTAACAAATATACATTTTCTAAAAGCCAATTACAAAATTCAGTTACCTGTGGTGTAAATTCGTACCATATATGTAGGGAATGAGGCAAAATATCAATTTTATCTTGGATATTATCATTAAAAATTATTCTGGCTCCCTCTTTGTCTTCATACATGTATGCATCTTCAGTTTTGACATCACCTAGCATTTCTTTTGCTTTTTCTTTGATAATACTACGATCAATTGGAAATCTTCTTTTTTCTTTATCTATAAGAAAACTCAAATCTTGTTTGCCATACATGTCAAAATTATCAATTTTTCCTACATGAGGAAAATTTACAAGTAATTCAATATTATATTTTTTACCAACTTTCTTTCCAATTTCTAAAATTTCTTTATATGCAATTGCAGGATTTTTCTTAATTTGGAATCTAATCTGTGCGAAGTTTTTTTTTAGCTCTTTTTGTAAATCTTCAGTAATTACTGTAAATAGCATATACATTTATTTCAAAACTAACACCTTATTTAGATTAGTTTTTTAGAACAAGAAATTATTAAAAATCATGGCAATGCCAATGGATTATGATGGAATGAGAACAGATGATGCATCAGAAAGAACTGATAACGTTACAGATTACAAAAGAACATGTATTGATTTTATAGAAGATATTTCTGGGAGTTATCTTGAATGGGTTGATTTGTACACCAAAAGAAATGAAATTCCCATAGATGAAGACAAAAAAAGAAGAAGTGAAATTACAGCTATTATTGAAAAAACTAATAATTGGCTTGCAAAAATTCCACAATCAATCAAAGCGGTCGATGTTGTAATGAATGATGGAATCCAAAAAATGGCTGAGGCAACTGCAGGAAAACCATTTCAAATAGGTGTTTTTGTAAATCAAAAATCTGAATATACCATGGCAAAACCTGGAATAATTGATGTTCATGTAAAAGCTGCTGGTCGTGAAGGTAGGAAAACAAAATTAGGTTTTCACCAAAAAGATCAAAAATTCAGAATTGAAACTACAGGAAAAGCATTTTTTGATGAAACTAACATGTCTGAAACAGAGTATGATCTTATGGATATTCATCTAAAGCTTAACGCAGAAGCATGTAATCAACGTGATGTAATTTCATTTACTATTATTGTAAGCGAAGTAAAGGGCGATATAGAAGTTGATCGTCGAGGTTTATCTACAATTGTTCATATTGTATGAGATTATTCATTAGTTAGGTTTACTTCTAAAACAACTCTAGATTCTTCTTGTCTATTTTTTTCTGTATATTTTATAGATGAAATTTTTCTAGCCAAATCTTCATCATCAACTAATCTAGCACTACCTGAAATTTTTTCCCCATTAAATTCAACTTTAACCTGTGGATTAGCAATTGCATTTTTTAACCAATCACTATTTGCATTTCTTCTTGAAAAATAAATCATATCGTTATAAGTTACTGCCTTTGCCCAAACTGAGTGTTCTTTTCCGGTTTTTCTTCCTTTGGTTGTTAAAATTGCTTTGAATGTAAGATTATTTTTGATAGACAAAATTTCACCCGAACGCCATAATTGCACCAAACATAGCAATTAGTGTGGAACCGCCAACTCCAATAATATACATAATTGTATTTCCCCGCATGAAATTTCTTAGATTCT
>CAYVQV010000143.1:0-1907 GCA_964454035.1 uncultured Candidatus Nitrosopelagicus sp.
AAGGTACTGTCCTGTGTATGCAGCCGACGTATTCAGAAGAAGCAGAGTCTTACCGGGACAGAATTCAAGAATTCATAAGCGAAAATCTTCCTGCCAACTGGCAGGGAATCGGCTCTTTAACCGGCGATGCAAAAGCAGAGTTCGTAGGCGAATGGCGCCGGATTTTGACTGACAACGAGTTGCTCGCCACCATGTGGCCAACTGACTACGGCGGCCCTGGCCTGTCAGCCAATGAGAACGTGATTATTGCTGAAGAATTCACCAAGGCAGGATTACCTACCGGCGGCTCCAACGATGGCTTTGGAATAGGGATGGTTGGTAACACACTTATTGAGTGGGGGACCGAAGAACAGAAGAAGCATTACCTGCCGCGCATCCTTAATGGTGAAGACCTCTGGTGTCAGGGCTACTCAGAACCCGGAGCAGGGTCCGATCTTGCGAATCTTGGGTGTAAGGCGGAACTAGACGGTGAGGAGTGGGTTCTGAACGGTCAGAAGATCTGGACCTCCAGCGGTCATCTGGCGAACTGGATATTCGTGCTTGGTCGAACAGCTCCAGAACATTCAAAACACCAAGGCATCACCTTTTTCCTTTGTCCGATGGATCAGCCAGGAATCGAGGTTCGCCCCATAGTGAACATTGCTGGACACAGCCATTTCAATGAAGTGTTTTTCGCGGACGCGCGAGTGCCCAAAGAAAACGTTATAGGTCAGGTAAATGGAGGGTGGGCGGTCGCCATGACGCTTCTCGGATATGAGAGAGGTTTTGGGGCGACCACTACATACTTCAGGTATAGGTCGGAATTAGACCGCCTAGTGGACATGGCCCAGGAGAGGGGTCGCACCGGAGATAAAAGCATTCGACAACGTTTGGCTTGGTGCCACAGCAAAGTTGAAATAATGCGCTGGTTGGGTCAGCAAGTGTTGACGTCCTTTTTAAACGGAGAGCCGCCTGGTCCCAAGAGTTCTATTGGGAAACTCAATTGGAGTGAATACCACAGGGTTGTTACTGAACTGTCCTTGGACATTCTCGGCGCGGATGCAATGGTCATGGAGGGCGACTCTGCGTATGCGGCGGGCTTAGGTGCTGCTGATGCAGGTACTCCTAATACAACTTCAGCCTGGATTAACAGCTTCTTGGCAGCACGCTCTGGCACCATCTATGCAGGAACGAGCCAAGTTCAACGCAACATAATCGGTGAACGAATTTTAGGTTTACCTAAAGAGCCGCGTGCAGACGAAGGCCCGTGGAACGAGACACTTCGCTAACGTGCTCATCGGACTCAGTGGCGGCGCGTGCGCAGGAAAAACAACATTGGCGAAGGCGTTATTGGACGCACACACCTCAGCGACGTTGCTTTGCTTCGATGACTATTACCGGGACCTTTCACATATCACGCCTGAAGAGCGAGCGGCAATCAACTACGACCATCCTGATGCCCTGGACACCGAACTCTTTGTTAGCCACATGGATGACCTCGCCTTAGGCAAATCGGTAGATGTCCCCGAATATGACATGGCAACGCACACTCGACCTGGTGGAAGCCACCGCGTCGAGGCCGCCCCGCTTGTCGTTGTAGACGGGATGCTGCTACTGGCGGTAATGGAGTGTCGTGAGAGGCTAGATTTCAAAATTTTTGTTGACGCCCCACGAGATATGCGGCTGGAGCGACGCCTCAAGCGCGATGTGGCAGAACGGGGCCGGGATGCAGAAAGTGTCGAAAAACAATTCAATACCTCGGTGGAACCAATGCACACATCACTTGTAATGCCGAGCTCACAGTACGCGGATCTACGGATTGACAACCCGTTTGACCCGCGCTCGGCGGCGCAAATCGTGTTGGAGGAAATCAACAAGATCTAGTTGACTCGCATCAACTACTTCTCGATGAATTCAACCCAATTGCC
>CAYVQV010000144.1:0-1855 GCA_964454035.1 uncultured Candidatus Nitrosopelagicus sp.
TAGGCACAGGACTTGGTCTCGTTTACACCACATATGCAAAGGTAACAAACATGCAGTTTGAGGGTAGTTTAGCACTCGAAGTCAATTATAATTGGGAAAAAATTGGTCAAACTGCATTTTTAGCTTTTGGTCTAGCAGTTATTGCTTCGCTTTATCCGTCGTATCGCGCGACAAAACTACTTCCAGTGGAGGCGATGAGAACTGTCTGATACTGTTTTAGAATTAAAAAACGTAACCAAAATTTATGGTGAGGGAGATACAGAAGTTCATGCACTTGATAATGTATCATTGACAATAAAACGTGGGGAATTTGTTTTAATTGTTGGAAGTTCTGGTTCAGGAAAATCTACATTGCTTAACATGATTGGACTTCTTGATAAACCAACAAGTGGTAAAATAATACTAGATGACACAGAAACTACACAGCTAAATGACAGCCAAGTCTCACAGTACAGAAATAAAAAATTAGGATTTATTTTCCAGTTTTCCAATCTTTTACAAGATCTCTCTGTATTAGAAAATGTCATGCTTCCACAACAAATCCAACAAGACTCTGAAAATTTTGTTGAGAAAGCAAAGCAATTACTCATAAAAGTAGGATTAGAAGATCAAATTCCAAAAAGGGCAAACAAAATTTCTGGCGGACAAGCCCAAAGAGTAGCAATTGCTAGGGGTTTGGTAAATAGCCCAACTATCGTTCTAGCAGACGAGCCAACTGGAAATCTAGATTCTGTGACTGCAGCAAACACTGTAAAACTCATGAAATCTATGGCTAGAGAATTTAATCAAACATTTATCATTGTTACACACGACAAACACCAGTTTCCAGATGTTGACCGTATAATTACAATAAAAGATGGTCGTTCATTTGAAGGTGAAGAGCCACAAATGGAGGTAGTTGCATGAGATCTATGGGTATGGTTTTGATGATGGCATTAGTTGTCAGTCCATTAATTCCGCTTGTATTTGCCGATGCAACATCATGTGTAGGTTGTCCAGAAGGAGTTATACGAAAATCAATAACTAGCATAAAATTCCTTGATGCATATTTTGGCACATCTTCTGGAAAAATTGAAGTCGGACCTGGAGACAAAAACGTTCCATTTACAATTTCAATGACAAATGTTGGAACACAGGATCTAACAGGAATAAAAGGTCAGTTATTGCTTCCTGCACAATTTTCATCACAAGAAGGTTATTCTGGATTAATTTTAGCAGACAACGATGCAAAGGCTGTTGCTGGCAACTCGTTTTATTTGACATTTTTTGTTAATGTTAATGAAGATGCACAAATCCAAAGTTATTCAGGAACAGTAAAAGTAGATTATTCTAGACTTCGTGAATCTGGTGAAAGACAAGACTTTTTTGATTTTAGCTTTAAACTAACTGGTGATAGTATTCTAAATCTAACACCACTAACTCCATACATTACATCAATTACAAACAATGATGTTTCAATAGAAGTTTCAAACGGAGGTTCTGCACCACTGTCAAATGTTGATATTATTTTGAAAAATGATCAAACATCATCTACTACAACTTCAAAATCAAAAAATCTTGAAAATGTAATATTTGATGAAACACATTGGGATGTTGGTACCATTGCACCAAAGAGTACAGAAAGTTTTAATTTTAAAATTTTTGTTCCTGACAGCATAAAAAACGAACCACTTCACTTGCCTATGGAGGTAACATATTTTGATGCATATGGAAAAGCTCAAACTGTAACAAGAGTTGCTGACTTTTACATTAACGGATTAGTTGATCCGTATATTTATGGAGTAAAAGTGATTGATTTATCTGGAAAGCAGACAGTGATAGGTGATATCTTAAACCAAGGAAACTCAGATGGTCT
>CAYVQV010000145.1:0-1828 GCA_964454035.1 uncultured Candidatus Nitrosopelagicus sp.
ACAAATCAACAGATAAAGTAATTAATCTAATTAAATGAAAAACTCTTAGATTCTACAATGAGTATTTTAACAAAAAAATCTGTTCTTGTTACTGGAGGTACCGGCTCAATCGGTACAGCACTAGTGAAAAAGGCTATTTTTGATAAAGCAAAATTAATTCGAGTTTTTAGCAATGATGAAAATAGTTTATATGAAATGGAATCTGAATATGTAAATCATAAAAATATTGAATACGTAATAGGTGATATTCAAAATGTAGAAACAGTTAATGAAATTACAAAAGGAATTGATATTATTTTTCATGCAGCAGCTTTAAAACATGTGGATCGTTGTGAACAATCTCCATTAGAAACAATCAATGTAAATATTATTGGAACAAAAAATATTGCAAAAGCTGCACAAAAAGAAAATATTCAAAAAATGATATTAATTAGTACTGATAAAGCAGTAAATCCAATAGGTGTAATGGGAGCAACAAAATTATTGGGCGAAAAACTTATTTCTGCTGAAGCAAATTATAAATCGAAAACAATTTTTGCTTCAGTAAGATTTGGAAATGTTTTTCAAACTAGAGGTTCAATTTTACCTAGAATAGAAAAACAAATTTCTAAAGGTGGACCGATAACTCTTACAAATCCTAAAATGAAGCGATTTTTTATGTCTAAAATTGATGCAGTAAATTTAATCATATCAGCTACTACTCTTGCAAAAGGTGGTGAAACATTTGTGTTAAAAATGCCATTAATACAACTTGATGATCTTTTTAGCGTAATGAAAGAAATTCTGTCTTCTAAATATGGTTACAAACCTTCACAAATTAAAACTAAAATCATTGGAACCAGGCCTGGAGAAAAATTAATTGAATATTTATTAACTCAATTTGAAATGGAAAATGTTCTTGAAACCAAAGATTTTTTCATTATTCCTGCTTTAAATAAATCATTAAAAAAATTAAAATATCCAAATGCAAAAAAACCTAGGAATACAACATCATATTTTAAAAATATGAAAACTTTATCAAAAAAAGAAATTTATTCAATTCTTAAAAAAATTTACTGATTGTTATAAAATTTATTTCCTCATTTTTTAATAAATTTCCAAGTTAAAAACAACTTATCAATTCAAAATTAGGGTTATAAACCACAAACTTAACTAAAAATAATGAAAATTCTCATAACTGGTGGTGCAGGATTTGTAGGAAGTCATTTATGTGATTCTTTAATTTCCAATAAAAATGAAATTATAGTTTTTACAAGAGATTCTAAAAAAACACCAAATCTAAATCATATATATTCAAAAATTGATATTCAAAGTGTTGATGTTACAAATTCCTCATATTTAGAAAAAAAAATTTTAGAAGTAAAACCAGATATAATATTTCATCTTGCAGGACAAACTTCACATAAACAATCATTTGAAAATCCATTTTATGATATTGATGTAAATGCTAAATCAACATTAACCATTCTTGAAACATTACGAAAATCAAAACTTCATTGTAAATTTATTCTTGGTAGCACTTTTGTTGTCATAGGAAAACCTGAATTCTTACCAGTAAATGAAGATTCATCTTGTAATCCAACATCAATTTATGGTGCAAATAGACTGCTAAGTGAATATTATTGTAAAATTTTTAATGAACTTTATGGTATCGATACAATTATTTTTCGAATAACAAATTCGTTTGGACCACGTGAACAATCTTTGACTCCAACAAAAAATGCAATTAACTTTTTAATTCATCATGCATTTGAAGGAGAAGAAATCACTATTTATAATGAGGGTAAATTCTTTCGTGATGTAATTTACATTGACGATGTAATTTCTG
>CAYVQV010000146.1:0-1824 GCA_964454035.1 uncultured Candidatus Nitrosopelagicus sp.
GTATTTTTTTATTATTTAAAAAAAGGTGTTCTTTTATCAAAATTCAAAGCAACATTAAATATTTTAAAAAATTTTAATCAAATTAATTCCAGATATAGAAAAATTCAAAATAAAAGATTAATTTCAGATAGCGAAATAATTAAAAAATTTGATGATAATATAATTATTCCAAAAATGATGGATTCAAAAAATAATGATTCGTTAGGAAATTTTATAAAAAATTTAAGTCAATTCACAAGAAAATTTCTATAAAAGGAATTAGTTGTTTATTTCAGGTCGGTCTATAGTGTTTCCTGTAAGTTTCTGTCCAATTATTTCATCAGGTGCAGGCTCATTATCAGTTGTTTTACAAAGTTTAAGAAGTGACTCTATACTATCAAAATCTTTACCAAAAAATGATGAGTAATAAGCAATTATCTCTTCATCAGTATGGAATTTTTTTTGAATTTCAAGTGCATTTGTAAATCGTTCTTTATTCAAAATTATTTCAGATAACCAACGATAATGTACTTTCTTCATGAATTCTTTAGATAATAGAGGAGTTTCACAGAATTCAAATTCAGTGTACAGTCCTTTAGCAGAATTATCTAACGTACTGATATTAAATCCCTGCTCCTGAGCTTGTTCATACATCTCAGTATCTCTATAATATTTTAAAGCAAAGAAATATGGACTAACAACATATTTGAATTGTTTCATAAATTCCAAAGTATAATTCACATCTTCTTCAGTTTCAGTAGGGAAACCATACATGAAAAATAATCTAACCATTATGCCTTTGGTACAAGTATAATGAACAACTTTTTTGAGTTTGTCTAAGTGTACATTTTTTTTCATATATTTTTGAATTCTTGGAGAAGGAGTTTCAAAAGCATATGCAACCGAAATTACACCTGCTTCTACCATTTTATCAATAAATTCTTCATCCATAATATCACCTCTTAAACCATTTGGAAAATGTATACGAACTTTAATTTTCTCAGCAATTATTAGATCAAATATTCGAGTAGCTCTTTTTTTATCTATATTAAAAATATCATCAGTAAAGAAAAGATCAGTAATATTTTGATCTTTTATCAAAGTTTTAATTTCATCTATTACAGATTCCGGTGTTCTGTATCTTGTTTTTTTACCAAATATAACATGACAATAAGTACAACTATACGGACAACCACGTGTAGATTCCATTAGTGCATATTTATTTCGAGAATAACCCCAATTGAAGCTCTTGTAATATTCATTAGTATTAACTAAATTATAACTTGGAAATCCAAGATTTTCAAATTCTATTAAATCCATTCTTCCGAAACGAAATACAGGTTTACCATCAACATAGTGTTCTTTTTTATTAATTGCTACTCCACTGACATCACTGTAATCTTTTTTATCCAAAACTCTTTTCAAAACTTCTAAGAGACTTGCTTCTGCTTCTCCAATAAAAAAAGCATCTGCATCTGTACCAACAAACTCATCAGTGTTTTTTTCTGAAACATATGGACCACCAACCATTATTAGTGAATCAGGACAAAATTTTCTAACTTCGGCTAATAGTGGACCTAAAATTCTTAGGTTAGCAGATATCGCACGAAAACCAATAAAATCAGGTTTTTCATTTTTAATAATTTCAATTAATTCCTCTTCACTACTATATTCAATTCCAAAGTCCATTAATTTGATTTCTAAAGTAGTCAAAAATCTTTTCAGATATGTTGCAAGAGACATTATCCCAATAGGAAATCCATAGACATTGATTGATCGTCTTTTTTTAATAGTCATATCTTCACAATTTGCCAAATCAATTAGAACAAGTTTTTTTCCTCTAGC
>CAYVQV010000147.1:0-1782 GCA_964454035.1 uncultured Candidatus Nitrosopelagicus sp.
GCAGTTCTTAGAAAAATTGCAGGCTTACCAAAATTTGGCCCCTCTCCTTGAATTGATTTAAAAATTTCATTTACTTGCATGGTACTCATTATTTCATATACCTTATATCCTAAACTCCCAATTTAGTCAGTGTGATAAAGGAATTAATCATTAGTTTTGATTACTATAGCGGAAAGACCGTTAAGAAATTAAGAAAACTTGAATTAGAAAAAAAAACTACAACTGATAAAGAAATAACAAACAGACTCAAAGAAGAAATTGAACTTTTACAGCAAGATTATGAAGCAAAATTGAAACCAGTTGCACTAGAAATTGCATTTAACATTAATTCTCAGATGAAAAATATGTCAGATGATGAGATTTTTGAAAAATATGAAGTTAGAGATGTGACCTCATCAATGATAGGAGATTGTGTCTATAAAATTTGTCAGAAATTAGAAAGACAGCCATCTCATAAAACAATTTTAGAAATGATGCCAGAGATATTTAGACCAAATTAATTTTCAGGACTGTAACTCACAATTTTTTTCCAACCTTCAGTATCAGTGCATTGTTCATTAGTCATTCGTGAAAATAACAAATCATTAATTTTTGCAAATTTTTCAGTATCAAAATTAGATTCTTCCATATTTTCAATCATTTGATTTGCAAGACTCATGCATGCTTGCTCATGTAAATTTATGGTATTTGAAGGAAAAAGCATGTTTGTTATTGCAATAATGCTAATTATTGAGATTCCAAATATTATTCCAATTTTTACTACCTTGCTTGGATCCATATTTATTTTCATATTATACATAAAATAAACAACATTATCATACTCCTAATGGAAAAAAGGAAAATCATTTTAAGATCTAATGATTATATTATGCGTTGAAACTTTTTGCAAAAACAGAAGATAGTGCTACAAAATGTAAGAAATGTGGATCAGATTTGCATGATGCAGAGAGATTGAAAAGACATGAAAAAATTGCACATGGAAGAAAAATTGATGTAAAATGTCGTAATTGTGGTGCAGAATTTAGAGACCCAAATGACTTGAGAAAGCATAGGAAAAAATGTAAATAATCAGATATGTGAATCCAAATTTTCTTTAGAAGTAAGTTTTAATTTTACACGGCGACGTCTGATTAAAACATAATATTTTATGATTTCATGTATTTGCTCTACAGCCGTATTGTTGTGCTCATTACTTTCAAGTAAAAAATCCAGATAATCTTTTTCATTTAGCCTAATAGTAATTTTTCTCAAAATTATAAGAAGAGATTGATGAATATTACAGATTCATTATGCGATTGATTGATTAGTAGTCAATCACAATTACAGATGAAAAGATGAAAAAGTGTATGATTTGTGGATGTAAAGACCATAAACTAGTGGGATGCATACGTCACAAATCAAAACAGTGTAGTTGTTTTAATAAACAAGAATAATATTAAAAAAATATGGGGCTATTTGGAAAAAAAGAAGACCCAGAAGACTTAATGTATCAGGCAATGACGTTTTTAGAGAAAAATCAACCAAAAGCTGCAGTGTCATTATTTAAAAAAGTCACAAAAATTGATCCTGAAAATGTTAATGCATGGTACAATCAAGGTTTGGCATTAAATCAATTGAAAAAGTATCCCGATGCAATAACATGTTTTGATATGATAGTGCAAATGAACCCAAATGATGCGCCAGCATTGAATAATCGTGCAATTGCAATGGCAGAACTTGGAGACCCAGAAGGAGCAATGGAATATTATGAAAAAGCAATCAAGGCAGACACAAGCTATGCGC
>CAYVQV010000148.1:0-1728 GCA_964454035.1 uncultured Candidatus Nitrosopelagicus sp.
TAATTCATCACCATCATTGTATTGCAGAAGATGGTAAGTTACTTGGTACACCTTATTCAAATATTAACAAAAGAATAGACGAAATCAATTCATTTTTAATTGAAAATAAAGAATATAATATTTCATTAGAAAACGACAACCCACTTGTAATACGTAATCTATCTATGCAACATGACTTTTGGGAAATCATTGAGCGTATCAAAAACCTTCCTTTAGATAGTACAAATGCTGATTTACAATATTATCTGGCTTTATCATTACATCATACGGCTGGTACTAGTTCAAAAGATGAAGCAATTGCACGCTACAAGATGGCTTTGGAAAATGATTTTGATAAATTTATGATATACAAAGATCGTGGATATTTGTATTATTTATCATCTGATATTGATAATGCCAAAAAAGATTTGGAAAAAGCATTAAAAATGAATCCAGCAGATGTAGAAGTTATACGTAGAATTGCACTAACTGATCACAGAATTCCAGAATTATCAAAATTACACAGTGAGAAAAAATATCAAACAATAATTGACAAATTAAACAATTTATCCATAGATGATACAAACGGATATCTACAATATTATTTTGCTACAGCTTTACATAAAACTAATCAGAGATTAGATGAGGCATTAAAGCGTTATAATACGGCTTTAGAGAATGGTCTAAATGATTTTTGGCTTTTTTTAAATAGAGCAGCATTACAGGTATCTCTCAAGAATTATGATGACTTTTTTTCTGATTATGAACAAGGTTATGATTTATTATTGTCATATTTTGAATCAACTGAACCACATATTGATTATCTAAGAACCATTACTTGGAAAAAAGATGAAGATTTAGAACATCTTCGTGGCATTATAAAGGAAATTCATAATAGTACAGGCTGGAAAATTCTCACAAAACTTGATGTTCTTAAAAAAAATGATTTGTCTGATTAAATTAACAATATTTAGATAAAATTATTCAATACTGGACAAGATCCCATGGCTGAGGTTCTTTATTCAAAAATTTCTTCCAACGTTTGATATCTTCTTGCACCATAATCCTAACCAAATCCTTGAATTTTGTTTTAGGTTTCCAGTGCAGTATTTTTCTTGCTTTACTGTAGTTTCCTTTTATTACTTGAATATCATTTGGTCTTAAATTGGATTTTTGTGATTTAATTTTAGTTGTCGGAATATTTGCCACCTTGCATGCTTCTTTGACGAACTCCTTTATCGAATGTGTTTCACCAGTTGCAAGAATATAATCATCTGGTTTTTTTTGCTTCATCATAGAATGTATTCCTTCTATGTATTCAGGTGCAAATCCCCAATCTCTTTTTGCATCTAAATTGCCAAGTTTTAGCTCTTTTTCAATGCCTAAAGAAATTTTTGCAACACCATTTGAAATTTTTCTTGTTACATAATCTATGCCTCTAAGTGGTGATTCATGATTAAATAAAATTCCATTAACAGTAAACATTCCATATGATTCTCTGTATAACCTGGTTGTCCAATAAGCTTGAACTTTTGCTATAGCATAGGGGCTAATTGGATTAAATGCTGTATTTTCATTTTTACTCGAAGATGATTCTTTACCAAACATTTCACTGGATGATGCTTGATAGAATTTAATTTTATTATTAAACCGTTTAATTTCTTCTAGCAACCGTGCAACGCCAGAACCAGTTACATCATATGTGTATAATGGCTGCTCAAATGAAGTACCAACAAAACTTTGTGCAGC
>CAYVQV010000149.1:0-1716 GCA_964454035.1 uncultured Candidatus Nitrosopelagicus sp.
TAACACCACCAACTTTCTTCCCTGAACCAGAATCAATCTACATTCAAACATCTAATCCTATTGGGTCTGTTGTATATTATACAAAACCATTACCAATTGATGACTCATATATTATAGATAACACTAAATGTACACCACCATCTGGAACTTTGTTCCCACATGGCGCTACAGTTGTAATATGCACCGCAACTGATGCTGCAGGAAATGTTGGTAATGCGACATTTACTGTAACAGTAAGTGATTCTCCTGCTGATACTATACCACCAACTATCATTACTCCATCATATCTATTATACAAAATAGGTGATGCTGATACTGTAGAAGTTGTGCCTGGTAAAGCAACTCAATACCAGAAAACCCATCAAATGATATTTGAAGTAACTGTGTTAGACAATTCTGAAGATGTAATAAATGCAAATTGTACACCTCCATCTGGAACGTTTTTCCCAATTGGTACTACCAAGGTAACGTGTACAGCAACTGATTCTTCAGGAAACACAGCAAGTGCTAGTTTTGATGTAACTGTACTTGCTCACAATGATAATTCTGATAAGAGTCCACCTACAATATCTGCAACAAGTGATATCATCAAATACGTTTCACAGACTACTGGTACTCCAGTAACATATTCTATTCCAACTGCATATGATGATTCAGGACTTGATGGGTCTGTTCTTTGTATGCCCATGTCTGGAACTTTGTTCATAATTGGTACTACTACTGTTACGTGTACTGTATCTGATAATGTAGGAAACACCGCAACTTCTAGTTTTGATGTAACAGTATCAGTACTGGATATAGATTTATCACCACCAACTTTTTCAGAAACTGAAGATATTACAAAACTCGCTATAAATCCATCAGGAATTACAGTTCAATATTTCACTCCAACTGCATTTGATCAATCACCATTGGATGGTTCTGTTACATGTACACCTTCATCTGGAACCTTATTCCCTGTAGGTAAAACTATTGTAACTTGTTCTGTAATTGACATGGCAGGAAATATTGGAACAACAGCCTTTACTGTAATTGTAACTCTGTATAATGAAGGAGGAAACTAAATGAAAAATTATATACTTATTCCAGTTTTTATTCTAATCTTTGGATGTGTTACACATAACGCATTTGGTGAAGAATTGATCATAAAAACAGATTTTGATTCATACGAACTTGGAAGTACTGTATTAATTTCAGGAACTTCGTCTGTAGACATTGCAAGTGTTCAGATAAAAAATCCATCAGAACAAACTATCTTAATTAGAACTTTGGAGATAAATTCTGGAGGTTTTTCACTTGACTTTAACATACCAGATTATTATGAACCTGGAATCTACACAGTAGTGGCAAGTGTTTCAATTGATGGATTACCAACAATAACAAGTACTACAATTGATGTAACACCAAAAATACATGTTGTAGAAGTAGCATCAGAACAAAAAATAGAAGAAAAATCATCGTCAAAAGGCGGTGGCTGTCTAATTGCAACTGCAGCATATGGTTCAGAAATGGCACCACAAGTACAGTTCTTGAGAGAAATTCGTGACAATACAGTTCTCCAAACACAGTCAGGCGTATCATTCATGTCAGCATTCAACCAATTCTACTATTCATTTAGTCCAGCAGTAGCTGACTATGAAAGAGAAAATCCAGTATTCAAAGAAGCAGTCAAAGTTGGATTGACACCATTGCTCACCTCACTTACCATACTCAATT
>CAYVQV010000150.1:0-1697 GCA_964454035.1 uncultured Candidatus Nitrosopelagicus sp.
ATAATCTATATCTTGATGTACTAGATAGACCAGTTGATAAAAATGGTCTGGCTGGCTGGGGAATATTATTAGAAAATGAACTAATGACTGAAGAAGAAATTAGGAAACTGATCGATAAGTCGGAAGAAAAACAATTTTATGATTACGCACAGGCCGCACAAGAACAACATGAAAAAATAGTTAGGGAAATCTTCATGCTTGCACTAGATAGAGAACCAACTCAAGATGAATTAGAATATTACACAAAAATGATTTCGGATAGAGATATGGAAAATAACGAAATTTATGAAGAATTGTTATCTAAAAATGAATAGAAACGAAATAAACGGTATATATTAAAAGATATGTTTGAAAATCTGAATTATAAATGGAAAAAAGAATAATTTTAGTAGGTTGTGGTAATATTGGTAGTAGACATCTTCAAGCAATTGCTAAATTACCATATGGAATCAAAGTTGATGTTGTTGAACCTAATGATGATGCACAAAACTTGGCTAAGTCGAGATTAGATGAAATTTCTTTTAATAAGACAGATCATGAATTTTTTTGGTATAAATCAATTAATGAATTAAAAGATATTGGAGATGTCGCAATAGTTACTACACATTCAGTAGGTAGAGTTGATCTAATTATAGAATTAATGAATAAAGGAAATAGACGTTTCCTGATAGAAAAAATGGTATGTCAATCAGTCAATGAATATAATCATCTTCTTGAAGAAATAAAAAATTATGGTGGAAAAGGTTGGGTAAACATAACACCAAGATGTTTCAAATCATATCGTAAAATCAAAGAACTTTTATCAAAAGAAAAAATAATTAATTTTTCTGTTAAAACTAACAGTAAAAATGGTCTTGGTACAAATGCAATTCATTACATCGATTTATTTTCATGGTTAATAGAAGATAATAAAATAATTCTTGATGGCAAATCACTATCAGATGAACTACTTGTAAATAAAAGAGGAGCAAATCTAAAAGAATTTTCAGGTATGATTACTGGAATAGCAAACAGTAGTTCATCATTGTCAATATCATTTCTACCAGAATTTCATGATGAGACTATAGTTGAGATTACTACCGACACAATGAAATTTACAATTGATGAGACAAATGGGAAAATAACAACTTTGGGTGTTGCAGATAATGATAATTTGGATTTTACATATGAACATGTAAGTAATACATCAACTCAAATTATTGACAGCATATTAAAAAACGATGATTGTCAACTACCAACGCTAAATTATTCATTGAATGGTCACTCTGAATTATTCCGAATATTTAATGCTCACATAACTAAAATATCAACAGAGAATGTAGAATTATGCCCAATAACCTGAAAAAAATTAATCAAAAATATGACAAATTAAAGAGAATTAGATCTTATTCATCTGAAAATAAATCAGTTCTCATAATAGGTGGAGGTTATATGGGAAAGGAATATGCTCGTGCACTACAGAAACTAGGCATAATTGATGTAACTATTATTACTAAATCAAAAAAACAATCATCAGATTTTAGTGAGAAATTTGATTTTACCGTTTTGGATGGTGGATTTGAAAAACATTTACCAACTATAGAAAAAAAGGATTTAGTAATTATCTCTACACCAACAGAACTTTTGATACCTGCAACAAAACTATCAATTGAAACTGGACAAACTAAAATTCTAATAGAAAAACCAGGTTCATTATT
>CAYVQV010000151.1:0-1696 GCA_964454035.1 uncultured Candidatus Nitrosopelagicus sp.
TCCAGCCCTTGTCGGCGATAAACCGCTTCGCCACAAGATTTCGTCGCACAAAAGATTCCCAATACCTGAGATCTTTGTCTGGTCTAAGAGCACTCCTTTGACAGTGGTCCGACTTCCCTTGAATAACTGGTCCAGATCGTCATTTGATATGTGCATTGCGTCCGGCCCCAACGAAGTCTCGTCAGGGTTTAATTCGACATTGCCAAAGCTGCGCGGGTCAACCACGGCCAGTGTCCCTCCCTCATCGAAGTTCATACTGAAACGGATATGTTGCTGTTTGACCTCACTGGTCGTGTACAGCAGTCCGTTGATCGTTGCTTCACCATCAACAATGAGTCTCCCGGTCATACCGAACCTGAGTCCGATGACTGCTGTTCCTATTTCCAGCAGCAACAATTTCCCTGTCCGTCGCGCACCAACGAATCGGCTTCCGCATACCGCCGTTCGCAGGTCCGTGAGGAGTGTTCCTTCTTTTAGGTATTTCTGAGTCGATATCGAGACTGATGAGACGGTTCTATTGACGGCTCGCGTAGCGGCCTCACGGTACATCTCAACTTCGATCAGTTCGGGCACATAATGACGGTAGCGGCAGAGGCTCCTATGATCCGACCGTGGAACTAAGACGCATCGGAGAACTTCAAGTATCTGAGGTCGGTCTCGGCTGTAACAATTTCGGTACTCGAATTGATCAGGAAGTAACTGACGAGATCTTTTCAGCCTGCTTGGATAACGGCATCAACTTTTTCGACACGGCAGACGTTTACGGCTCGGGCGCTTCAGAGGAAATGCTTGGGCAAGCGATGAAAGGCCACCGAGATCAAGTGGTCGTCGCGACCAAGTTCGGCCTACGGGATATGGATCCCGGGTTGACTGGAGGAAGTGCTGAGTGGGTCAGACGCTCAGTTGACAGGAGTTTGCGCAGACTTGATACGGACTGGATTGATCTATTCCAAATACATACGCCTGATGATCAAGTTCCTGAGCGTGAAACGCTTGAAGCTCTCCACGAACTGGTCGTGGCTGGCAAAGTGCGCGAAATCGGTTGCTCCAACTATGACGCTGAAAGACTCGATTCTGCCATTGACATATCGCAGCGGGACACGCTCACTTCGTATCGGACCGTACAAAATCGTTACTCGCTGTTACACCGAGAGCCTGAGGCCGAAGTATTCGAAGTTTGTCGCGAACATGACGTCGGTTTCCTGCCCTTTTTCCCGCTCGAATCAGGACTATTGACGGGCAAAGTGACACCTGAAGGGCCGCGACCTGGAACTCGACTTGCTGAGTGGCCACAGGATCGCCTCGATCTTTTTATGACCGACCGCAACTTGCGTGCTGTGGAAAGGCTGACTGAGTGGTTACGTAACAGGGATCGTTCCCTGCTTGATCTAGCGTTTTCTTGGTTGTTGTCCAAGCCCGAAATCCCCAGCGTGATTGCAGGGGCAACTAGTGCAGAACAAGTGAGAGCAAATTCCCAAGCGTCGGGATGGCTGCTCAACAAAGTTGAGTTGGAGGAGGTCGATGATCTCTTGTCAACCTCTGCTGACTAACCAAACTCGTCGGAGACGCTAGGCGATAGATCCTTTGGCGACTTTGTCGATGAAATCTCCCATCGGAGCGCCGGTTTGCTCTGGCTCGGTTAAAAAACCGTCGTGACCGTTGTCGCTGTCTATGTCGATGTGTTCAACCGGCACTC
>CAYVQV010000152.1:0-1685 GCA_964454035.1 uncultured Candidatus Nitrosopelagicus sp.
TATCTACACATTCATTTCTAAATGGAGTTAACGTATCTGATGGTGTACTAGGGTAGTATCCCTCTTGTAATCCCATAGGATAACCAGTTCCTTCTTGACTCCATGGTGCTTCTACTGATTCAATTGAATATGACTGACCTTTGTATGGTGTTAATACATCCCAATGAACTTTATCAAATACAAAAAATTCTACTTCTGGTCCCCAAGTACTAAAATCAAATCCTTGTGTTGCTACATATTTTTCTGCCTTTTGGCAAATTCCTCTAGGATCATTTTCAAGTCTACCTCTACCGCCACCCCAATAAACATCACAAAGAAGTCTTGCAGTTTTTTTATCTTCAATCCAAGGAATAACTGCAAATGTACTAGGATCTGGTTTTAAAATTAAATCTGAATCGTGTATACTTGTAAATCCTACAATAGACGAACCATCAAGTTTTGGAAGACCATCTTCCATCTGATCAGGCGTAAATGTGTCTGCTGAAATGGTTGTATGATGAAATCTACCAGGCAAACTGGTAAACTGCAGATCTATGAATTTGATCTCCTCGTGTTTAATTCTAGCAAATACCTCATCAGATGAATATTTGACATGTGTTGGTTTTCCACCAATTACTTTGTACGGCATTTAGTTTCGACAAAATAAAAGAATTAAACGTGCCATTTAAGATTAACTAGCTAGAAATGACTGATGATCAAGTTTCTGATATTACCATGTTGTATAGAACTGCCATAAATGAATTTCAAAATAATGAAATTCAGGAACTAAATCTAGAATTTTATAGAATACTATCAAAATTTATTGGAAAAATAAAAACTGAAGAATATAGTGGAATTGAAGCAAAGATCAAAAATGAGATTTTTGAAAAGACAAGCATATTAGTAGAATTAATCATGAAGATTCGTTTAGAGAAGGCTATTACTAATAAAAAATTAGATAAAAAAAATCTTTTAGATGAAGAGAAATTCATCATTGATTCTAGTAATGAAATGATAGAAAGAAATGAAATGATACTATCTGGAATTCTGGGTGGAAAAACTAAGGTTCTTGAGTCCATTTCACAAAATTATAAAACAAAACCTATTTCTGTTAGATTTTTGAAAGATGTCGAACAAATCACTGGTGCTGATTCAGAAACATATGGACCATTTAAGCTAGAAGACATTGCAACAATACCTAATGAAAATGCTCAGGAATTAATCATAAAAAATCTAGCAGTAAAAATTCATATTGATAAATAAGAAATAAAATGTCTCATCCTGGCTCAGTCGATATAATTGATTTTATTTTACTAACAGTTTATCCTGTAATTGGATTATTTGTAATAGAAATAATTAGCAGGCTTGTAAAAATTATACCTTCATGGATAAAACTTTCTGTACAAGGTATAACCATGATTGCATTTGCAATTGTGTATATTGGTTTTATGCCACTAATTGCAACAAGTTCTGATGAACATATTTACGCTGAGCCACATTGGTTGTCATCTTTTGTTTTAATTGCATTATCTGTTACATTATTTTATCAGGCACGACGTTCTAGAATTGATCCAAAAAAATCAGATTACTAATTTTTATCTAAATTTTCTAAAGAATTTTTTTAAACCAGAATTATTTGGACCCCCATCACGAATTACACCACGTTGACCAAATTTTTTTGCTCTAATTTGTGTTAGTTTAACACA
>CAYVQV010000153.1:0-1664 GCA_964454035.1 uncultured Candidatus Nitrosopelagicus sp.
CATGCGGCATTGAAACAATTTGGGAAAGGAAGATTTTGCTGTGAAGCTGCTTTATCAATTGAGCCAAAAAATGTTTTTGCACTATGTACTATGGTTTGGTGTTTGCAACATTCAAAAGAATATGAAGAGGCATTAAAATTCTGTGATATTGCTTTGGAAATAAATCCAAATTATGTTTATGCATTGAGCTATAAAGGCAAATTACTATTTTTACTTAAGAAATTTTCTGAATCCTTGGAATATTACGAAAAGGCATTAAAAATTGAGCCAGATAATCAAACTGCTCTTTTTCATAAATTTAAAGCGGAAGCAGAATTGGAGAATAGAAAAAAAGAATCATTAGTAAAAAAATTTATGAAATTTTAATATTTATAAAATATTCGTATAATACTTAGAATTCTTTAATACTAATTTTTGTAAAAAATGGTATGAATCCGGTTAGTTCTCCAGATGAAATATTTGCTGCATCCAAGCGTGTAATTGATACTTTATACGGTGATGTGTCTGATTTCAAAATAAATGAAACATTTCAAAAACCTGAAAAAGGTCCTAGAGAGTCTTGGGATGTTCAAGTTAATTTCATGATAGATGGTCTAAAATATACTGTTGATTTAGATATTGAAGAAAAAAGTGGTCGTGTAGTATATGCTCAATTGATTGATACAATGACTCCTCTCTAATCTTCTAGATTTCTTATTAAACAGTCAATACGGCTCTTGCTGTTCTGACCTTTTCAATAATTTCTGAAACAAATCCATCCACAAATTGTTCAAAATTGACAGTTCTATATTTTGCAGTTGTTTTTCTCCGTTTTTTGTATTCATCATGTAACCATTTAAAATCACTTTCATTCATTTTTAATGCATTATTTTCTAAATCATTTTTTGATTCAATCATGTTGACGAGAAAATAACTCACAAATCTAGTAAAACACTTGACATTATACAGTTCCAGATATTCTTCTTTATTCTCCTCATAATTGCCCTTTAGCCAATCTTTAATGTCTGATCTGATGGTGATTGTGTTATATCGTCCTGTTAAATCTAGTCTTAACTTATGAGCACGTATAGTATATCGCCCTGCTTTGACCTCATTCATCATGATAATGAGCGTACTAGGAAGAAACATTCCCAGATAATTTCTATCTGTTATTTGTTGTAATTTCCCCATCACCGATGGTTTGACTCCAATCGTAGAATAGCCTTTTCCTGGCATGACTTTATGCCCTCATCCAGTTCATAATATTTTGCATCTCATGAAACTTTGACTTCATTTTTTTTTAATTCCTTGATTAATCTAATCGCTACCCATATTGTTCCCATCGCTATAATTCCAATTCCTAATCCATTAAGAAATGATTCAGAATTGCCAGCTTGGTTTACACCTAATCCTAAAATTATCAGGGTTACCGCAATTGCATATTGTTTATCCATCATGTGTGTAGAACATGATAACTAATAAAATTTTCAGACTTTTACCAAAAATTAGATCTAATTTAAAATGTGTAAACTACGTAAAAATTATGTTCGTAAAAACGTAGATTACATGCGATCTAATTACAAGTATACTACGCAACAAATTATGTTCCTAAAAACGTAGTTTACTAGATTTTTTCAATCTTTATATCACATTGATAACTTCTATATTCAATTTGGCAGAGATGG
>CAYVQV010000154.1:0-1664 GCA_964454035.1 uncultured Candidatus Nitrosopelagicus sp.
GCATTAGAATCACTTAAAAAAAATGGATTCCCAAAAATCATCAAACCAACTGTAGGAAGTTGGGGAAGAATGGTCTCAAAAATTAATGATATGGATGCTGCAGAAGGCATAATTGATGGACGGGAAGCAATGTATCCAATACATCAAGTTCACTTTCTAGAAGAGTTTGTGGAACGTCCTCCACGAGATATCCGCGTTATTGTGATAGGAGATAATGTTGCAGCAGGAATATACAGGAATTCTGGAGATGGAAATTGGAAAACAAATACACATTTAGGAGGTTCGGCAGAAATCTGTGAAATCAGTAATGAACTTGAAGATATGTGCATTAAAGCAAAAGATGCAGTGTATGGAGATATTGTAGGAATTGATCTAATGGAGAGTAAAGACAAAGGAATGGTAGTGCATGAGATAAACAATACTACAGAATTTCGAAATGTTGTAAGAGTTACAGGTGTAGATATTCCAAAATTAATGTTAGAATATGTAAAGGGGTTAAAATAAAATGGATGAGCATTTGGAAACTGCTAGATATGCAATAAAGACTTTAGAAAAAGCATTACGAATCTATACTCCATCATTAAGTGAAAAAGCTTTAGCAGATTTTCTAGCAGACAGGTGTGATGATTTAGGATTTAGAGATATTCATCAAGATGAGGTTGGAAATTTGATAGCTACAAAAGGCTCAGGAGAGCCAAAAATCATGCTATGTGGTCATATGGATGTAGTTCCAGGAAAGATCAAAGTTAGGAAAGAGGGTGACATGCTGCATGGTCGAGGAGCATCAGATGCTAAAGCACCACTAATTGCGATGTTGTTTGCAGCTGCAAGTATCAAAGAGAGTCAAGGAACAGTGACATTTGTTGGGGCAGTTGATGAAGAAGGTAATGCTACAGGAATAAAGAATTTAGTCAAAAACAAACCTGATATAGATTATGCAATTTTTGGGGAGCCAAGTAGTATTCAAAAAGTTACAATTGCCTACAAAGGCCGTTTGGCAATTAACCTTAGGGTTAATGTGAAGGACAGTACACATGCAAGTGCACCATGGTTAGCAAAAAATGCAATAGAAGAAACATCATCAGTAGTCACAGAATTAAAAAATAGCTTAGAGTTAGGTCAAGAAGATAAAACTAAAGGTATGATGCTTACTGCAACACTAACAGAAATTCGTGGTGGAACCAGCCATAATGTAACTCCAATAGAATGTATTGCAACTGTTGATATTAGAATTCCAGTTGACATGAATTGTAATAATGTTGAAGAAAAGATTACTAATATCATCAATGAAATATCAAAAAATAGGGACATTGAAGTTTTGTATTCGGTAATAGATGAAACAGAACCTTTTGAGGCGGCACACAATTCTCCATTAGTAAGGGCCATAACATTATCAGTCTTAGATATTGAAAAGAAAAGACCAATGCTAATCAGAAAAACTGGTACAGGTGATATGAACGTGATAGGAAATCAGCTAAATATTCCTGTAATTACATATGGTCCAGGGGATCCTCATGAAGCACATACAGTTGACGAAAAAGTTTCAATTGATGAATTTGTTAAAGGAATAGAAATTCTGAAAAAATCACTATACCATTTAAAAAGACTCCATGACAGAACGAAATAATGCTATACTTTATTGGATTAGGTATATCGGGAATTTC
>CAYVQV010000155.1:0-1648 GCA_964454035.1 uncultured Candidatus Nitrosopelagicus sp.
TGTAATTTTACTAACGTTGAACATATTTCAGCTGTAACACGTGTTCGTATAACTTTAGTAACATTATCATTTACAAATGCTTCATCATCTGTAATTGTAACTTGTTCCATAACTCCATCTAGTAATTGTTTAGTAATATTACTTGTTTCAGTAAATACGTTCATAATTTAAATCTCCTTCATAAATGAAAAATCAATTTTTTGTTCCATGAATTTTCTTCCATTCTCTGAGTACTTTTTAAGCTTCTCTTCATCACTTAGTAATTTTATCAAAGAATTACCTATTTCTTTCTCATTGTTATTATCTATGTATATTCCTGCATTAGATTCTTCTATTATTCTTTTTAATTCATCTGATTTACCATAAGCTACTATAGGTAAACTACATGCAAGATACTCAAATGTTTTTGTAGGTATTGCAGAACGTAGTCCTTCATTATCTTGTAAAGATACTATACCAATTAATGATTTAGATAAAATTGATGGAATTTCATTTCTAGATACAGGATTAAAAAAATGAATTGATTTTTCAAGTTTTAATTCTTTAACAAGATTCCTAATTTTTGATTCACAAAATCCACCACCATATAGTTTGAGATTAATTTCAGGAATTTTAGAAATTATAATTGGCATAGCATTAATTAAAACTTCTAAAGCTTGTGATATACCAAAATTACCTATGTAAACAATCTGTTTTTCTTTCGTATCATTATGTTTTTGAAATATATCTAAATCTGGATTAAATGGGAGGTATTTGATATTTATAGAATTTTTTCCTAAAATCTGTTTTATTCTTTCAGATGTTGTAATACTGTTTACTAAAAGTAAATTAGCCTTTTTCCAACAATTAATTTCAAATCGTTTTACCCATTTTATTATAAAATTATCTTTGTTTACATATCCTAAAGAACTGAGTGCATCAATCCATAGATCTCGTACATCAATAATTAATTTTTTTTTGAATAATCTTACGACCCAACTTGTTATCAAAAGTGATGATGGAGGAGTACTAATTATCACAAATGAGGCATTCTGCATCAAACGAAATAAGAATAAATTTGTTAGAATTGGAAAAATTGTATAATAAAACAGGCGTCCTAGAAATGATGGATTTTTTGTTGATGGTTGATATGTCCATATTCTATAAAGTGTTATTCCTTCAAAATTTTCTTTTTTAAAAATTTGATTTGACTTATCATATTTTGTAAATGGATATGTTGGTGGTGGACATATTACACTTACATCAAATTCATTCTTCATTTTTTTAGCCATTTCATAAATTCTAGAAGCACCACCCACTGATTCGGGAAGAAAATTAGGTGCTATTATGAGAACCTTCTTCATAACAATTTTGTCGTATCTATTCATATAACCTGTACGCTACATTTGCTGGTTGAGTTCATATATGTTTTATATCTAAAAATTTATTATCAAATGAAAAAAAATAATCTTCTTGTACTCTCACAGTATTTTCCACCTGATGTATCAGGAGGAGCAACTAGGGCTTTTAATTATTCAAAGTGTTTAGAGCAACAAGGATACAATGTTACAGTAGTAACAGCGTATCCTCATCAACATGGACCTGTTCCAGAAAATTATCGTAATAAACTAACTAAGAAAGAAAAATTTTGTAATCTGAATTTAATACG
>CAYVQV010000156.1:0-1607 GCA_964454035.1 uncultured Candidatus Nitrosopelagicus sp.
TCTGGACCGGAAACGTGTCCGAGGTCGAACAAAACTTTGTGCCAAAAGCGCGCATACAGAAGGTGGAGGACAGCGTGCTCAACTCCCCCTACATAGAGGTCGACCCCTCCGACCCCACCATCGGAACTACTCATCCAGTAGCTCTCAACTGCGGGATCAACAAACTTTTCTTCATTGGTCGGATCCAGGTAACGCAGGTAGTACCAACAAGAACCAGCCCACTGGGGCATGGTGTTTAATTCGCGTTGATAGCTGCGTTCGCCATCTCCAAGGTCGTATTCAACTGTGGCCCATTCTTCTGCGCGTCCGAGAGGTGGCTCCGGATCAGATTCTTCATCGAGGGCCCGTGGAGCCCAATCCATCAGTTCTGGGAGTTCGACTGGAAGTTCATTTTCGGGTACCGCTAAAGCAAGCCCGGTGTCATCAAAAACAATTGGGAATGGCTCACCCCAATAACGCTGACGAGAGAAAAGCCAGTCTCTCAACTTGTAGGTAACAGTGCGCTTTCCATGCCCACTGTCTTCCAACCATTCGATCATCGATTGCTTAGCGTCTTCTATATGCAGTCCATTCAGGAAGTCACTATTTATCGCAGGACCGTCGTAGACGTAGGCATCACCTGAAAAGTCTGCCGGTGGTTGCACGGTCCGAACTATTTCAATGTCGAAAGCTGTTGCGAAATCCCAGTCTCGTTGGTCCTGGCCCGGGACACTCATGACTGCCCCAGTTCCATACCCCATCAAGACATAGTCGGCGATAAATATCGGCACCTTGTTCCCATTCACCGGAACCACGCAGTGCGCACCTAAATAGACACCTGTTTTGGAACGATTTTCTTGCCTTTCTAGGTCACTCAACTCCGATGCCATCCGTCGGTATTCCTGAACTGCCTCCCGCGGAGACGAAGCACCCCCTGTCCAAGCTGTCGGTGTGCCTTTAGGCCAAACCTCAGACAAAAGGCCGTCGACTAAAGGGTGTTCGGGAGCAAGCACCATAGCGGTGGTCCCAAAAAGTGTGTCAGGTCGAGTGGTGAAAACTTCAATGACAGCATCAGACGTAGTCTCAAAAGCAATTTCCGCGCCTTCAGATCGACCAATCCAGTTCCTCTGCATCGTTTTGATGGAATCGGTCCAATCAAGGGTTGCTAAATCCTTTAGTAACCGGTCCGCGTAGGCAGTAATGCGCATCATCCACTGCTTCATTGGCCGCCTAAAGACAGGATGGTTTCCTCGCTCGCTTCGCCCGTCTGCAGTCACCTCTTCATTAGCTAAAACCGTCCCTAAGGCCGGGCACCAATTGACTGGCGCTTCTCCTAGATAAGCCAAGCGCCATTTATCGAGCTCCTCGCGACGGTCCACCTCATTCATCTCAGACCAAGACCGTCCGTCTTTAGTTAAACGTTCGCCTGTCGAAAGAAGTTGTTCTAGCTCTGAGATAGGCCTGGCGACATCATTGCGCTGGTCATACCAGCTCTGAAAGATCTGCAAGAAGATCCATTGCGTCCACCGGTAGTACGCAACGTCAGTTGTTGCTATCGACCGCTGTTTGTCGTGACCCAATCCCAGACGATCCAACTGGCGTTGCATGTTGGCAATATTTTTTTCTGT
>CAYVQV010000157.1:0-1559 GCA_964454035.1 uncultured Candidatus Nitrosopelagicus sp.
TCAACAACCCAAATCTTGCTCAGACTGTTCCACCAAGTTGTAAAGTGATTAGTTGTATAGGCACTCCAATATCCACTGTTTGGGCAGTTGTAACACGTGGAAGCGATGGTCCAGTAGGATTAATTGCAGACGAAGTTGGCAACCGAAAATTTAAAGGATTTTTCACCACAAATCCTGATGTCATGCAATATGCAGTTGACATGATTGCCGAAACTCTTGTTACAACATTTGATTTTAACAAATCAGAGTATGCCGAAGGTGGAAAAGGCGGCTACTAGTCTATTTTTTAGATTTTTTTAGAATTTTTGGTAATTGCATAAGTGATTGATTACTGGTAATAATAGTTGCATCAAATTTTGCTTTAGAACCATCAGTAAAAGCTTGACCTCCAACAAAAATTGGAATTTTTTTATTAAATGATCGAATTTTTTTAGTTAATCTTTGACCAGCTTGTATACTGTCAGATAATGTAATTGAAATTATAACACTATCAGCAGATACACTTTTCATAAATTTCAATACAGACTCTGCAGGTGTTGATGGTGATAAATTAAAAACTGTAAACCCTTTATTGACTAAATAACTTTCTACAACACTGCAGCCCAGATTATGTTCTTCACCAACAGGAGTTGTAATAATGATTTTTCCATTTGTACCTTTATGATTACGTTCTTCGAGGATAACTTTTACCAAACTATGTGCAATATTGCTTGCAACATGTTCAGTTGCTATTGAAAGAATTCCATTAAACCACATATCACCTATTTTTTCCATAACAGGGTTTAGAATTTTTTCAAAAAACTGATCTAATGAATTACTATTCAAGAACACATTGTAAACTTTTTTTGTACCCTGAAGATCGCCTTCCGTAAGAAATGTAAATATTTGTAACTGTAATTTTTCTATTATCTTTTCTCTTTTTTCTCTATCCTTTGGGGTATTTTCTAGCAAAAATGCTTGAATCTTAGGATCGTTTCTATACTCAACTGGTATGTCATCTTGTGTTACATTATCTATTGCGCCTAAATACTTGATAGTTTCTTGTCTAGAGGTTTTGTGAAGTTTATCCCATGTACTTTTTACTAAATACAAATAATCTATATTCTTTACATTCTTTTTTCTAATGTAAACCAAACTCATATGAATAAATATAAATGCCTAATAAGGTTTTCTAGTGCCTAACATCTAGATTTTTTGGTCAAATTCTTGAATTATAGATAATTACCACTATTAATTCAAAATTCCAATATGGTATATTAATTCTGAAATGAAACGATAAATGTTGTCTCAAAAAATTAAACCGTATTCCGCTGAACAAACAAAACAATATTCGATTTTGGTTACTGGTGCAACTGGTTTTATTGGTAAAAAATTACTAACGAAATTATCAGATTCTGGCTATAAAGTTAAGGCAATGTCAAGATCAAAATATCCAGATACAGAGAATATCCAGTATGTAAAAGCAGATGCACTCGATATGGAATCGTTATCTATTGCAGCTGATGGAATTGAAACTGCATTTTATTTATTACATTCAATGGAAGGTTCAAAAAAAGAGT
>CAYVQV010000158.1:0-1556 GCA_964454035.1 uncultured Candidatus Nitrosopelagicus sp.
TAGAAATCTATTTTGATTTAGGGTTTATATCCATACTTCAACCAGTAAAACAAATGGCAGAGAAACCTAAAGATATTGAGAAATATTTTGAAAACTCAAAATGTAAAATATGTGGAGTTGTAGTTCAATCACATTTTCAGGGCAATAGAAAACTCCCAAAAGAAGAACATTTGGCTAATGAGCATAGCGATTTAGAATAGTATTTTTGTAAAAATCTTAATTTAAAAAATGGATTCGAGGAAATGTGTAACATTTTAGACAACAAAAAAGGTTCAATGATAGTGTACTTTGGTATCTTTTATCTTATCTAGAGGTGTAGTAATTGTTCTATCTGAGCCTTTACAATAATTTTTTCCTTTGTAATGCTTGTGAATTTTAATTTTAGCCATCTTTATACTATCTATCCCATATGTTCCATGATGATCTGATATTTCTTCACTAACAATATGACAAAATATAGAAACATTACACCATTTACACATTATTTTCATTTTATCTTTCATTATGCCTAAAATCCTAAAATAAAAAATACTATTGTTGCAATAACTAGCACAATTGTGGCAACGTACAGAACACGAACTTCTTTAGGGTTTATTTTATCCAATATACTAGTTATTTTCTAGTTTCTTTTATGACTTTGAGGGAAAAAGTGTCGGATCCAGATACGAATCTTATGAAAAATTAAACAAAAATCCTGGAAATAAATAATTTGTAATTGTTCCTAAGCATATTATACCAACTGCAATTATTACCCATTTCCACGGTACGTCAATCAATATTAGGTATTTTTAGAATCGGTATTAAAATTGTAGTTTTTTAGAATTTTTCAAAATTAATTATGTTTACTGTTTTTTACAGATACATTTAGGGCGTTTTAGTTGACATTTGTTGCAATAATGTCTTCGTGTTCGTGCTATTGCCATACTCAAACATTACAAGTAAGTGGATATAGGTTTACTGTTTCACATATTGTTGTGAAAGCAGGAGCCCTCACCAGTGTGACATGCAGGACCTGATGGTTCTACCAAATAGATCAATGCATCAGAATCACAATCAACTAGTATCTCTTTGACTTTTTGTGTATTGCCAGATTCTTCACCTTTCATCCAAAGCTTATTTCTTGAACGACTCCAAAACCACGAGTTACCTGTTTTTTTTGTCAGTTCAAGTGATTCCTTGTTTGTATATGCAAGTGTTAGAACCTGTTTAGAATTTGCATCCTGTACTATTACTGGAACTATTCCATCACCTTTGTCAAAATCAATATTTTCTATTGTTTTTTCCATTGTCTATCTATTTCCAATTTCATTTGCAACCATTGGCAAAAATGCACCTACATCAGATACTATTCCAAGTGCTTGCCAGGTACCTCTATCCATTAGTTTAGTCACAGTTGGCTGGTTGATATCAACTACAATTACCTTCACATCTGCAGGTAGCATATTTCCAGTGGCTATGGAATGAAGCATTGTAGATACCATAATTACCATATTTGCATCTTTTAGTACTTTTTTGTATTCTTTTTGTGCTACAGCAACATCTGTTATCACATCTGG
>CAYVQV010000159.1:0-1532 GCA_964454035.1 uncultured Candidatus Nitrosopelagicus sp.
TACTGACAGTTAACAATTCATTTGAAAGTATGGGAGGATGGAATTCTCCAAGTGGTGCAGCATTGATTATTGGTGGAAATATTGGAATTATGATGATAGAAGGATTAATTGTTTTCATTCAAGCATTAAGGCTTCATCTTTACGAATTCTTTACAAAATGGTATGATGGAGGAGGTAAGCCTTTCAGACAAATACTTCCAGAGATGCTTTACAATCAACTTTTGTGGAAAAAATAATTATTCAACAGGAAGTTCTAGTTTATTTCCCCATTCACCCCAAGAGCCCAAGTAAACCTTGACATTTTTGAATCCAATACTTTTCAATGCCAGAAAACTGTTTGCTGCTCTGTATGCACCTTGACAGTATGTGACAACTTGTGAATCCTTGTCAAGTTTGTAAAGTGCCTCCAAGTTTTCATCAGATTTTAATTTACCTGAATCATCAATATTGTAATTCCAGTCTATGTTTATTGCAGTTGGAATATGACCACCACGTGCTGCCCTAGGAATAGTTCCATCAAATTCATCAGAAGAACGAGCATCAATTAGAGTGATTTTTCCAAGATTTTCATTTAGTTCTCCAAATCCAATAAGTATTGAAGGATCAATAGGCGTAGAAAGTTTTGATGGCTTGTAGATTATAGATTCTGTTTGAATTGGAAGATTTTCTGTATTCCATTTTGAATATCCACCATCTAACATCTGGACATCAGGATGTGAAAAGTAAAGGCATAGCCATACTCCTCTTGCTGCAAGCATTCCTGTCACATCATCATAAAAGATAATTTTCTTGTTCTCATCAATTCCTGCATATGATAAAATTTTTCTCATATGTTCACCAAAACTGATAATTCCTTTTTCGGATGTATCAGACCAATGAAATGAAAATAAATCTAAACTTACAGAACCTGGAATATGACCCTTAGAATAGTCCTTGTAAGAGCGAGCATCGACTATTAGAATAGAATCTTCATGAATGATTTTTTCTAATTCTTGTGTGGAAATGAACATAAATGATATTCGTATAATGCAGGATAAAAATTAGTTTAGCATCTGCTCTGGTTTGAAATTAAAAAAAAGAAAAAAGAAAATTTGGTTTTTCTTATTCGTTTACGTATGCTCTTTCACCGTTTTGGGCAAGATCAAGTCCAATCTCCTCTTCTTTAGGAGTGACTCTGATTCCACCTGGCCAAACTGCATCCATGATCTTCAAGATTACAATTGAGATACCAAATGCATATGCAACTGACATCAAAGCACCAACAATGTTGATTGCTTGTTGTTCGTAACCTTCTGGTGTACCTGTCCATGCACCGATACCATCGCCAGTATCCCAAATATGTGGGCTAGCTAGTGTACCAGTTAAGATAGCACCTGTTAGACCGCCCATTCCGTGGACTCCCCAAACGTCGAGAGCATCGTCCCACTTGCGAGCGTTTTTGAATGCAACACAGCCATAACAAACTGTACCTGCAGCAATGCCGATAATTATTGATGCCATTGGTCCAACCCAACCAGATGCTGGTGTGATTG
>CAYVQV010000160.1:0-1532 GCA_964454035.1 uncultured Candidatus Nitrosopelagicus sp.
TCTTAGTTTTAATATTTTTATTTCCAATTTCCAATTCCTTTGGAGCTATGGTTACTTTTGTACAGAATAAAGACGTTAGTGATAGTGAAATGGTGGTAGCTGGTATTCATTTTAATCCTGCTGGAACAAAAATGTTCGTAGTGTCCTCGCTCAAAAGTAATTCGTATACGGATGTATATGAATATAATTTGAGCACACCATTTGATATCTCTACAGCAAGTTATGCCACTGATGCTGAAAGATGTAATTTAGATAGTGGTAGTACTAGCCTTGGTCCTAATAGTTTTGTTTATGATTTAGAATTCTCTAACGATGGAATGAAACTGTTTGTAGGTAGGGGTAATAATGCTGCAAGTACAGATGCTGATAGAGTATTTAGATTTGATTTAACTTCACCTTATGATGTTTCAACATGTTCATTTGTAAACCAAACTTCAGAACTTGATTCTAGTGCTCTACAAGATGACAGTAATGCTGGAAATGTTACTAGGGGAAGTAGTAACAGACTTCAAGGTATTGAAATTAGTGATGATGGAACAAAATTATTCGCAATCTTTCATTCTACTGGAGGAAACACTAGACTATTAGAGTACCAACTTTCAACTGCATTTGATTTAAGTGATATATCACTTGTTACAAATGCAGGAATAGAACTAGAAGATGAAACAACGAACCCTAAAGGAATTAGATTCAGTCCGGATGGAAAAAGACTTTGGGCTGTTGACCATCAAGATGCAGCTACTGGTAAAGATGTAACCCAAATTTCTCTTGATGTGGCATTCTCCACTTCTTCATTCACAATAGATGGTACGGTTTCAATAGCTAGTACTAATGCTCAACCAAACGGAATTGCATTTAGTACAAATGGTTTAAAAATGTATGTTGGTGGTGATACAACTAAACTTGTTATAGAATATGATTTAGCTTGTCCTTTTAATATTATTACTGGTAAATGTCCTTCGATTACTGAAAATAGTGATCGAACTGGAATGGCAGAAGCACAAATAATGATTGCTAAAAGAAACATTGATTATTCAACTAAAAGTGCATTACACCGTTTAGAATGGATAAGAAGAAATAAAGATAATCAAAATTTAACAAACCTAAATAATTTTAATACTGCCATTCAATTTGATAACCCATTATTAAATTACTGGGTTAAAAAACTTCCAGACACAATAGTTAAAGTTAATGAAGAAGTAGAAGGTGGTCAGTCTATAACTGTTGGTCAAAAACATAAAAAAGGAAAGAAAAATAGCAACAACCTAAATAATTTTACCACTGTCTTTAAATCAGATAACCCATTGTTAAGTTTTTGGATGAATAAACTTCCAGAAAAGATAACTGCAAGTAAAGCATCTGTTGAAAAAAAGACAGAAGATAAAAAACAAGATTTCTTTTTTTGGAGTGAAGGAAGTATTGCCGTTGGAAGAATAGGAGATACCAGTATTTCTTCAACTAAAAAAATTGGAACAGGTGCAATTACAGTTGGAGCAGATAAATTTACCAACAATAACGGAATAAAAGGATTG
>CAYVQV010000161.1:0-1522 GCA_964454035.1 uncultured Candidatus Nitrosopelagicus sp.
CAAGATTTAGGAACAGACAAAGAAATTATTAGAAAATTAAGACTAGGTGATGTAAATGATGACACTCTTACTACAAAGTACTTTTCAATTCTGGTGATAAAACGTGTCTAAGGTATATTTTGTTGGCTGTGGTCCGGGTGACCCTGAATTAATTACCATAAAGGCAAAAAAACTGGTTCAGAAAGCAGACGTCATAGTTTATTCAGGCTCATTAATTCCTCCTGAGATTTTAAAATATAATAAAAAAGGAAAAAAATATGATGCAGCAAAACTTGTCCGTGAAGAAATATTTGATTTACTTTTAAAAAATTCGAAAAAAGGAAAAACTGTAATTAGATTGCATGATGGTGATCCTGCAATTTATGGTGCAATTAGAGAACAGATTGATAATTTAGAAAAAGAAGGAATAGAATCAATTGTAGTTCCTGGAGTTACATCATTTTTAGCATCTGCAGCTGCACTTGGAACTCAATTAACTTTACCTGGAATTACACAAACAATGATTATTACACGTGCAGAATCAAGAACTAAAGTTCCTAAACGTGAAAAAATTTCTGAACTTGCAAAACATCAGGCAACTTTAATTTTTTATCTTAGCGTTCATCTACTAAATAAAATTACAAAAGAAGCAATAGAAGGTGGATACAAAAAGACTACTCCTGTTGCAGTAGTTTACAAAGCAAGTAGAAAAGATCAAAAAATAATTCTTGGAACACTTGAAGATATAGCAAAAAAAGTAAAGGCTGAAAGAATTACAATGACAGCTATTGTTATAATTGGTGATGTGATAAAACCAAAATCATATGAATATTCAAAATTATATGATAAAACATTCAGTCATGGTTTTAGAAAAGCAAAATCTAACAAGAAAACGAAGTAACCTTATTTCTAATACCAATTTTTTTTAATTTAGATTGGAATTTTTTTGCATTTCCTGTAGTAAAAATTTGAAGTCTATTTACTGTATTTTTTCTTTTAGCGGTTCTTCGTGATATTTTTTTTGCCACCATTACTGCAGGATCTAAGAATTTCACATTTGGGAACATATTTTTGAGAATAGGAAATAAGAATGGTAAGTGTGTACTAGATAATGTAGCAACATCAATTTTATGTTCTTGAAATTTCTTTTTTAATACTTTTTTTATTATGATGGAACAATATTCTGGATCGTCGATAAATTTTCCAGATTCAACAAGATTTACAAGTTTAGACGAGTTTATTTTAATTACTTTACTTTGCTTCATTTCCATTGTTTCTATGATGTAATTGTCTATATGGGAACTTCTTACAACTGACTCTGTTGCAAGAATTGCTATGTTATGAGATTTTTTATCCGCAGAAATTTTTTCAAGTGGAGGAAGTACGCTGATTACTTCTTTTGGGAGTTTACCTCTTAGCAACAATGATGGTGTATTTGATGCTAGTATGATCAGATCAGGATTAAATCTCTTTGAAATTATCTCAAGCGTATGATTGATAATTTCTGATAACTGCTTTTTAGATTTTTTTCCATAAGGAAAAT
>CAYVQV010000162.1:0-1499 GCA_964454035.1 uncultured Candidatus Nitrosopelagicus sp.
ATGCCTTTGTACCCTTGATTAAGAATTATTATCTAAAATTATGTCAAGAATTTTTTTAATTCCTTGTTTAATTTGAGATTTTGTATTTTCATTAATGATTGATGCATCAATTAATCCTTGTTTTGCTCCGTTGTCAATAAATTCTAAATCAATATTACATAAACATCCTTCTTCTCCATTAACCAATTTCTGTTCATCAATCATGACGGATGTTGTATGAAATGTTTCTAAAAGTAAATTATCTAATTCTTTAAACAATTGATTTTTTTGTTCTTTAATATCGATTACTTGTGGTTGTGAATTATCAATCATTTTTTTAATTTTTGTGGCTAATTCTTCATCATTATAAAATAATTCAAATAATTCTTGTTTTGGCATATCTTTAATTCCTAATTCATTTAATTTTTCTATAATTAATCTATCACTTTCATCTTCATATTTGGATTCAGAATTTCCAGAAGTATCTATTAATTCTGCAAGTTTTTTTTGTAATTCAATTACTTTCTGTATTGGTTTATAGTACAACAAAACACGATACTGTAAGGACACATGTAATGATAAAATATAGTCTCCTATTTTGAATTCAGATTTTGTGAATATTCGTCTTAAATCATCATCTGCCGAATATGTAACCCCTTGTGAACTCCATTCGGATAATCTAGAATCAAAATTACCAAAAAATGTTTCTATATTTTTTATATCAAATGTTTTAACTTTTTTGGTAGTGCTGTCTCCTAACATTACATCACAATTAACACTTCTTGTTTCGTGAATAATCTTTTTCAAGAATTCAATTTGAATTTTTTCATTAATTTCATTTAATTCTAAAAGGAATTCATTATTGGCTGGATTTCCAATTCTCATATGCTTTCTTTTAATTACTTCCTTAAATTGTAATCATTTATGGAAACTTATTCAGAAAATGTTTGTAAATTGAAACAAGAATATGTAAAAATATACAAAGGTAATAGTCACACCACTGAAATTTTACCTAATTATTCACATAAATTTATTCAAATTGATGACAATTATCTTAAGTTATTACATAAATTTCTAGAAGCAAATCCAATTTATTCGAATCAGATTTATGAGGAAATTTTAGATCATACGTATACAATTTTTGAAGGAGACTTGAATAATTTCTGGATAGATAGTATCAAACATGATGCAAGTTATGCTCCATTTTATCCTACGTGGTTGTTATCCGCATGGAGTCTGGCATTTCAAGCAAAAAATCTTGGCTTTGAACAAATTATAGATATTGGTTCAGGAGATGGACGAATTGCATATTGCGGGAAAATCTTGGGATTAGATTCAATTTCTATTGAAATTGATGAGAATTTGGTGAATATGCAAGAAGACATGGTTGTAAAGACGGGTATTAATTTTAACCCAATTTGTTCTGACGCGACAATTTATGATTTTAAAAAAATTCCCTCAGAAAAATCTATTTTTGTCATAGGCGGAGTTCCAGAAATTGGAGAAGTTTTGGCAGAATC
>CAYVQV010000163.1:0-1479 GCA_964454035.1 uncultured Candidatus Nitrosopelagicus sp.
TCCAATGTGAATTAATTGTACCAGTTTGATGTGCTTTAGCACCAGTAATGTAAACACCTTTCTCATCCCTATCTACAATATGAACAAACAAATCAGGATCTTCTTGTTCACTTGGAGAAAGACTTCTGTCTCCTTTGACATCAGTCATTGCACCACCAATTACCAAATTTTCATGTTGTACAGTTTTGATAAATTCTAAAAGTCTTTGATGATATTCTGTATTATGTTTTTCATCAATTTCAAATGTTGTAGAGTGTAACGAATTTAATGCATCCATACCCACACATCTTTGGAAACATGTTCCGGTAAGCTGACCCAATTTTCGCTGCATTTTATTTTGTAAAACTAAATCTTGTGCACTTTCAGCAATATGTAGAAAACGATTTACATGTTCTCCAGATATAGATGATTTTGGAAATGCTAATTCCTCTTCTTCTACTGCAAGATCATAAGTCCTTGCAACTGCATTTATGGAAGGACGAATCATTGGATGATCAACTGGCTCTTTGACTAATTCACCAAAGAGGTAAACCTTGAGATCACGACCACGAAGACTTTCTATGTATTCTTCACCATTTCTTATCGGTCTAATTGTTTTTTGCATAACTACATTAGCACTTCATATTATAAATAATTAAAGAATTTTCATGATAGCTTTGCCTAATTTATAGACCAATTCGTACGTCAAGAATTTTACAACCTTCACCTTTCTCCATAACAAGTACTGGATTCATGTCTAATTCTTTGATTTCTTTAAAGTCAGTGACAAGTTGTGATAATCGTTGAATACATTCTGAGAGTTTATTGATATCAGATGGTTCTTCTCCTCTAACTCCATCTAACAATTTTTTGGTTTTAATAGAAGAAATCATATCATTTGCTTCTTGGTCAGTTAATGGTGCAAGTCTAAATGTTACATCTTTTAAAATTTCTACATAAATTCCACCCATACCAAGCATTACTACAGGACCCATTCCCGGTTCAAGTTTTGAACCAATAATCATCTCCTTTCCACCTTTTACCATTTCTACAATTAAAACTCCTTTGATCTCCGCGTTACTATCATATTTTTTTGCATTTTCCATAATTGTTCTAAAACCATCACGTGTTTCATCGTCATTTGTAAGATTAACTTTTACACCACCAGCATCTGATTTATGAACAATTTGGGGAGATGAGATCTTCATTACAATTGGATATCCTATTTTGTTTGCAGCATCAACAGCTTCATCTTCTGTGGTTGCAACAATACTTTGTGGAAGTGGGAATCCATATGCATCTAAAATTTCTCTTCCTTCATCTTCCAAAAGATTAGATCGTCCTTCTGCCTTTACTTTATCAAATATGCTTTTAGCTCTATCCTTATCAACTTCAAATTTTGTAATATCCCCATCTGGTGACTTGACCCATTCTACAAAACGTAGCATTGCCTTTAGTGCACGTATAGAACCTTCAGCATATGTGTAATATGGAACATCT
>CAYVQV010000164.1:0-1478 GCA_964454035.1 uncultured Candidatus Nitrosopelagicus sp.
GACAATTTAGAATCTTCTTTCAATAAATATTCAAGCCATTTTTCAGATTCAGTATTAGAATTCTCATATTCTTGTATGTTATTATGAAGTATTTGATATGCAATACCACCATTAAGATTTCTTTGATAAACAATATCAAAATATTTTGGAATTAATGGTAAAATTAGATCAGAGTGTATTGCTTCACTTGGTTCAACTCTAAAATTTGCTAATGGCGGTCTTAGAAAACCAACTTTTGATCTAAATTTTTCTGGTAGATCAGACATTATCTCTAACATTGAATTTAGATGTTCATCAGAATATTGATTTCTAGCAGGTCCTACATATTCTTCATTGAACATTAAACCAGTACTTTTTAGACATTTTGCAAGTTTGTGTAATGCATTATCAACTTCTGTGGCATGATGAAGTACTGCAAAATTAAAAACTGCATCATATTTGTTATCTTCAATTTTAATCATTGAGTTAATATCATCTAGAAAATAATCTATATCTCTAGATTCTTTCAGTTCTTCTGCTTCATTAATGTATTTTTCAGACATATCAAATGCATCAAAATGTTTTCCTATTCCTAAATCATAGAGTTGTCTTTCAAGCCAACCATTACCACATCCAACAACTAAGACATTTTCAAAAGGCAAATATTCTTTAAAACGCTCTAAAATGTCTTTTACCCAATGAGTATTTTCATTACCAGTTGCAAGTTTATTCTTATATTTTATTACTGTCTCTAAGTCATTCCAATATTTTTCTGAATAATGACTGTAATCATTTAATGATTTTGCCTCATCAGATTGAGATAAAATATTCTCAATATCTTCTAATGTGAGATCTTTTGTTTTTAGCTGTGCAACAAAAAAATACAATCCAGTTTTATCAGGTTCACGCTTAAGTATTTTTTTATATAAATTAGTAATTGCTAATACAGAATCATTTTCATTCATACTACAATCAATATATCATACAAATTTATTTATGAAAAACTGATCGATTTATTGAAAATAATATTCCAGATGATAATACTAGTAAAAATCCTAATGTAAGCGTTGTAAATGAAATTAATGCTAAAGAAATTGGTAGCAAGAGTGTTTCATTATAAACTGCAAAAGTATATGATAAAAATCCCAAACCAACTAATATTGATGCAATTCCTGGTAATCCAAGATATTTTAAAGGATGCCTAACTAGAATGATTTCAATTAGTGAACCTAAAACTCCACCAGCATGTGAAACAGGATTTTTTGTCGAAGTTTTATGTCCTGTGTCATAAATTACTGTAATTTTTTCTTCTGAAATTCTTAGTCCATTTTCTGATGCACTTATTAGAATCTCAGAATCTGCTGTGAATCCATCGTTTGAAAATTCGATTGAATCAATTGCTTTTTTTGAATAAGCTCTAAACCCACTTTGAGTGTCACGAATTGGTAAATTTGTTACAATATTTGTTGCATGATCTAATATTTTATTTCCAAATTTTC
>CAYVQV010000165.1:0-1477 GCA_964454035.1 uncultured Candidatus Nitrosopelagicus sp.
AAATTTCTCCAAATGATAAATCATACTTGTTAAAAATTGCAAAAACATCAATGCAAACAAAACTAGTCAGAAAAGACTCTGAACAACTAGCTGAAATGGTTGTAAAATCTGTTTTAGCAATTGCACAAAAAGATGGTGATAAATACACGGCTGATATTGACGACATTAAAGTTGAAAAGAAAACAGGAGGTTCAATTAAAGACTCTTCTATTATTCAAGGTATTGTTTTAGATAAAGAAATTGTTCATTCTGGAATGCCAAAAAAAATTACAGACGGAAAAATTGCACTTTTGAATGCAGCACTTGAAATTAACAAAACTGAAACTGATGCTAAAATTAACATTTCAAACCCACAACAAATGAAATCTTTCTTAGATGAAGAAAATAAAATGTTGAAGACAATGGTTGACAAAGTAATTGGTTCTGGCGCAACTGTTGTTGCATGTCAAAAAGGAATTGATGATATGGCACAACATTATCTTGCCAAAGCTGGAATTTTAGCTGTTAGACGTGTTAAAGAAAGTGATATGTCAAAACTTGCAAAAGCTACTGGTGCAAGAATAGTAACTAATCTAGATGATCTTTTTGAAAAAGACTTGGGTTCTGCCCAAACTATTCAAGAAAAGAAAATTGAAGAGGATAGATGGGTCTTTGTTGAAGGCTGCAAACATCCAAAATCTGTAACTATATTGTTACGAGCCGGTTCACAAAGAGTAGTAGACGAGGTTGAAAGATCAATTCATGATTCTCTTATGGTAGTCAAAGATGTTATGGAAATGCCTTCAATAGTTGCAGGTGGTGGTTCTCCGGAAACATTTGCAGCAACAAAAATCCGCTCTTGGGCAAAATCACTAGAGGGACGTGAACAGTTAGCAGCAGAGAAATTTGCTGATGCATTAGAATCTATACCATTAGCATTGGCTGAAAACGCAGGCATGGATCCTATTGACACACTAACAAATTTGCGCTCAAAACAAATCAGAGGCGACAAATGGATTGGAATTGATGTAATGAAAGCCAAAGTAGGAAATATGAAATCAAGTGATATTATTGAACCATTAGCAGTTAAAGAGCAAATTGTCTCTGCAGCAACTGAAGCAGCTTGTATGATACTAAGAATTGATGATGTTATAGCAACTGCAAAATCAGCTGGCCCACCACCAGGAGCTGAAGGAGGAATGCCACCAGGAATGGGAGGCATGGGCGGAATGGGCGGAATGCCACCAGGAATGGGTATGCCTGATATGGGCGGAATGATGTAAAATTCCTAAAATAAATTTTTAAAATAACTTACACATCAAAGTAGAGATAAAATTCATGAGGATGAGGTCTAATAGCAATCTCACGTTGATCTCTTCTTTCTAAATCAATAATTTTGTCTAAAACAGGTGTAGTAAATATAGGTGATAGGAATTTTCGATCACTTTCTAATTCATCTAAAGCTCTTCCGAGATTTGCAGGTAACGTATCAATACCA
>CAYVQV010000166.1:0-1463 GCA_964454035.1 uncultured Candidatus Nitrosopelagicus sp.
ACAGACTTGTATGCTTTTTTATCAAAGACAGTTTCACGTGATGGACTGATTGGATAAATTGTACCTTTGTAACCTTTCATAATGTTTGAGGTTATTGCACGACCTACACTACCTTCTTTATCAGAAGCACCAATAATGGCAATAGATTTTGGAGAAAGGAAAACAGAATCAGTCATGGTATGTTTTTAGATCTAAAATTTTTCTATAATTAAAGCTATTCCAAATTAGCTTCCAAGCATCTTTCCTGCCAAATTTTCCTTTCGTGGAATCCATTTTATTTTTAATGTAGGAATTTTTGGAATTAATAACCAAGATTCTTGTGCTAAAATTCGTAATTGTTCATTATTTATTGCAAATTCATGATTTAATTGATTTACAGTATTTTTTGAGTCACTAAAAATTGTAATTTTATCTGTTGAACCTTGAAATTTTTTTAGTGCTACAATTATAGCGTTATATTCTGCCTGATTGTTTGTTATTCCTAATTTTTCTTCATAGAAAGATTCACCAGTTTCTTTAATGAAAAATCCATAGCCAGATTTTTCACCACCTGAACCATCAACATAAACACTAATTTCCATCTTTGTACAATTTTGTAAGTTTTACAGATAAATTTAATGTAACCATGTAAACTACAGTAGAGATCAATTGTGAAATTATTGATGCCATGTATGGCTCATAATTTATCAGTAAGAAATAGTATTGTAGAGTCCATCTAACAATTGTATAAACAATTTCACCAATTCCTAAAGATGAGATTATTTTTATTAGATCTGATTTCAGAAGTGTGTTATCTCTTTGACCATTATTTAAGACATATTTTTTTCTATTATCAAAATAAAACAAACCACCAAATATTGAAAAAAACATAATATAATCTATTATCAAAGTTAATGATGTGTTAAGATAATCAGCCTGATCAGCAAAATAATCTGCAGCAATTGCAGATATAATAATTGAACCAAGAAAACCTAGAAGAACATTTTTGTTTAATTTTAGATATTCTTTGTACTTTTGTTTCATATTTTTAGATAAAATGTGGCATTTTTAGCATTTCTAGGTAAAGCCATTAATTATATAATTTTTCAATAGTAATATGGATGAAGACGAAAAACGATTAAAACAAGAAGATTGTAATGAAGACGAATTAGGCACAGGAGTCCTAACATTAACTAACAAACGTATTGCATTTGATAAAAGAAAAAGTAGAATTGCAGATTTTACAACAAAAATGGGTGAAACTGTAATTGACGTTCCTTTAGATCAGGTAGATGTATGGAAAGAAGGCAGATTCATCAAAAAGATTTGTTTTAAAATTAAAAATGATAAAGATGAAAAATCATATAAGTTTGGGGTTTTAGGAACAGGTGGATGGTTAGAAGATATTCAAGATGCCATAGAAGATTTCAAGAATCAGTAAAGAACATCAACACTATCTAGTCTCCAAGATTGTTTAACAAATG
>CAYVQV010000167.1:0-1463 GCA_964454035.1 uncultured Candidatus Nitrosopelagicus sp.
CATGTTTTGATTCAGTTTAGATTCTTTTTTGGACTCAAAATACAACTTATTGGACACTTTTCCACATCTTGCTATATCTTTCAGGTTATTGTAAATTAGAACAAAAGAAGAACATTATGAAATTATCATTACCTTTCCATATACACAAAGTTGGTGCTGGCTTCCCTTCTCCAGCAACTGATTATGTGGAAGATGATATTGATCTTAATACTCATTTAATAAAAAACATTCCTTCCACATTTCTTATCAGGGTGCAAGGAAAGTCGATGAATAATATTGGAATTCACGATGGAGATCTTTTAGTTGTAGATAGAAGTTTAAATCCAAAAAATTTTTCTACAGTAATTGCAAATGTTAATGAAGAACTGGTTGTTAAAAGCTTCATAAAAGAAAAAAATGAATCATTTCTAACTTCCGGGTCCAAAAAATTAAAAGATAAAATTAATTTAACTGAAAATCCAGAAGTTTTTATTTGGGGAATCGTAACCTACGTAATTCATGCTTTACACTAAAAATAAAATAGCGTTAGTAGATTGTAATTCATTTTATGTTTCTTGTGAAAGATTATTCAATCCATCTATAATTAAAAAACCAGTTGTAGTACTATCGAGTAATGATGGTTGCGTAATATCTAGATCAACAGAAGCTAAAGCTCTAGATATTAAAATGGGGGAACCTTATTTTAAAGTAGAAAAAATAGTAAAAAAAAATGATGTAAAAATTTTTTCATCAAACTATTCCTTATACGGGGATATATCGAGAAGAGTCATGAAAACTCTAAGGCAATTTTCTCCTGAAATAGAAATTTATTCAATTGATGAAGCATTTTTAAATTTATCTTTAATTAAAAATGAAAATTTACTTGAGTATGGAAATAAAATAAGAAAAACTGTTTTAAAATGGACAGGGATACCAACAAGCATTGGTATAGCAACAACAAAAACTTTAAGTAAAGCTGCAAACCATATTGCAAAAAAAGAAAGTTCAGGTGTTATTGACTTGATAAACTCAAAACAAACAAATGAATTACTTAAACAAATTAAAATAAGTGATGTTTGGGGTATAGGACGACAATTAACAGATTTTTATATTAAAAATGGAATAAATACTGCATATGAATTAAAAAATATATCTAACAATTGGATAAAAAAAAATACAAACGTATTAGGAGCTCGCACAGCAATGGAGTTGCGAGGAATACCTTGTGTCTCTTTAGAAGTATTTGAAGAAAAAAGAAAGAACTGTTGTGTATCAAGATCCTTTGGAAGAAAAGTTACAAAGTTAGAAGAATTAAAAGAATCTATCACAACGCATTGTCTGAATGCAGCAGAAAAGATTAGAAATGACAACCAAACTGCTAAAAAAATAACTGTTTTTATAAGAACAAGCCCCTTTCAGAAACATAATAATTATTATGCAAATGTAAAAAAAATAGATTTACCTATTAGAACTAATGATAGTAT
>CAYVQV010000168.1:0-1446 GCA_964454035.1 uncultured Candidatus Nitrosopelagicus sp.
GGTAACATTTTTGCCGAAGATTTTGGTGCTGGTGCAGTATCCGAATTCGGCGCCGCTTACTTGAAATAAGGAGGTAGTAACCGTGCCACAAATTTACCGAAAAGTTATCCTGGGACACAAGACCAATTTTTTCAAGTGTTCCGATTGTCTCGATAAGGACAACCTACCCCAAATCGGTTGGGTGTCTCGTTATGTCGAGGACATCGTGCCAGGTGATGGTAACCCAGGTGTATGGGAAGAGGCGCCCCTTGAAACTTGCGACTATTGCTATGCAGTAGATGCTGATTCACAGGAAGAGATGTACGAATGGTCTGCCGAGATGGACAGACAACAATGGGAAGAAGAACAGTTTCCCGCAGACTACAACCCACAGGAGTATAAGTGATGGCAACATATGCTATGGACACTCAAAGTGGCGATATCCTAGTTGATGGTATTGTCCAGACTGCAATCAGAAATAACTTTGATTATGATTGGGTCTATAATAAACTCTGTATCTTGTCAGATTCTACAGAGGAATTTGCAGGGGCTACGGACACGATGGTTCGTGAAGCTGTAATAATGGAACTTGAAAAAAATGGAGTAGATGTATTATGAGCCAATATGTAGAATATGGACCCGATCAATATATGGACCCTTGTGGTTCAAGTCTGATGGGATATGTAACCGCCACCTATGGTGAGCTTGTAGGTCTATTTGGTGAACCGAATTGTCCTGCTGGTGACAAGACTTGGAACTCTTGGGACATATCCTTCACTGTGTTTGAAGATGATGAAGGCGAAGATCACCAGGACATATATGCGAGTATATACGATTGGAAAGAAATGGGACCCGAAGCTTCAAGGACTGGTGAAAAGTACCGATGGCATATTGGTGGGTTCCGTGAGAAAGAACACCGAGCTGATTGGTTAGTATCTGACCTAGTTGGTCAGACTGATGCCGCAGAATACACATTTGAAAGGAGATAAATGATGGCCCGCCCAACTGGTAAGATATACGACTGTCCTTGTGACCCATGTCCTCGCAGATCACAATGCGGACGTGAGGCTACAGAATGTAAGGCAGTTAAAGATTACTATAACACCGGCTGGTATCGGCAGGGTATGGTAGGTATTAACCTTAAACCGATGAAAGTGAGGAAATGATTAAACCAGGAGACATTGTAGAACTATTGCCGACTAATCAACGCAATAGACAATTACGCAAACAGAACGGCAAATGGGAATGGGTTGTGATAAAAATAGACCCCGAGACTATTTGCTTTAACAAACAAGAAGGCATATTGATTCAGTCAGTCATAGACCATAAGCATGATCGCTGGGTACAACGTGCAGACATCAAATTAACCGAGTTCAGGGAGAACCGAAGATGAGCTATACCACACCACACACATCAAACCGATGTGGACGTGACCGTTTACTAGAGGCCACGCAGACCGGAATGCTA
>CAYVQV010000169.1:0-1439 GCA_964454035.1 uncultured Candidatus Nitrosopelagicus sp.
TGTACAAGAAAGGAAAACTTCCAATGATTAGCAAAAAGGCATAGTACATTTGCTAATTGTACTATGTTTGATTAAATTACGAAAAAAATTTCAAAATTTATGAAATTTGTTTTGCTCTTGGCATTTTTTGTAATTGTGTCATCTTTTTTATCAATTCCAGTCTCATTTGGTGACCATGCAACAGCAGTAATTGATATTATGAGCCCAACTGCAAGGCAGAACTTTGAAGTGGCAGCTGATCTTGGCTCTGAAATAATTTGGACAAACCATACTTCTGAATCAATAAATATTACAAGTGGAAGTCCAAGGAACGGTCCTGATGGGCTTTTTGAAGTTTTACTGCTAAACCCAGGCGAATCTTTCTCGTACAAATATGACGAAGATAGTATTGAACGAGAACCTTTCACAAACAAGGAATGGTACTCAGAAACTCATCGTAATATTTCTGGAGTTGTCATTATACAAATTGGTGAGCATTCACATGCTGATGGTGGACATGGCGATGACATGAAAGCATCTACAGCAATTATCAATAATGACATAGAAGAAATAGAAAAAATTCCTGAATGGGTGAAGAACATCTTCACTTGGTTTTCACTAGATCAAATTTCTGAAGATGAAGTTCTAAACTCAATAAAATTCTTGGTTAATCAGGGAATTATTGATTTAGATAAATAAAATAAAACTTGGTTATTCTCTCTTACAAATTTCGTTGTTTGCACACTTGCAATTTACGAGTGATTCACCACATTCTGTACAAATTAGTACGTGATTAGGTATATCCTGCAGTGATTTTGGTTTTTTTAGACGTTTTAATGGGTTCTTCATACAAATTTTTTTTTTTGCGCGTATATCTACCTTCTTACTATTTTATCCTTGTACTACATATTTATAGAATCATTAAATTTTTACAAAATTTTTACAATTACATTCAAAGACAAGACACTGTTCTAAATTTCTAATGTGCTTTGAATCAGGATGAGCACATGATGTGTTTTGGCATATGCGTCTATTCTTTTCCCTGTTTACAACCCGTTCTGCGATTTCATTTGCCTTTTCTTTTGAATACTTTTTTTTGTCAATGTAATAGTGAACTATCTGATTGTACAACTTGTTTGCATCAAATGGTTTTTCAATCAACAGATCCAGTATAGTTTTTGTGAAATCTAAGAGTTTCCATAGAGAATTTTAGGCATGTTTATTGTTAATCAAAACTAGGGCATATTGTGTACGAATGCACATCAAATAACAGGGAAGAATTAGAGTCAATACAGCAAAAAATACTGGAAAGAATAAGGGATCTGCGAGACCAAGACCTTCCATTAAGCGAGGATACTGCCTTGACAAGTTATTATAAAATGAATGCGGAAATTCAAAACTGCATTTTAAATGATCATACGTTTGGCCCTACAACACTTGGATTAGTTATTGCAGCAGGA
>CAYVQV010000170.1:0-1420 GCA_964454035.1 uncultured Candidatus Nitrosopelagicus sp.
TTAGAATATATGCCAGTGCAACAGCTCCTGCAGGTTCAACTACTGCTTTGGAACGTTCCATTAACAAAAACATCGCATTAATTATATCTCCATCATCCACTGTAACAATTTTATCAATTTTTTCTTTAATAATTTCAAAAGTTAGTTTTCCAGGAGTTTTAACCGATATGCCATCTGCAATAGTAGTTGATCCTGTAACAGTTTCTAATGAATTATTATCTAATGATTTTTTCATTGCAGGATATGCACTAGATTCAACTCCAATTATCTTCACTTTTGGATATTTTTCTTTTATGGCAGTAATAATACCTGCAACTAATCCTCCCCCTCCAATTGGAACATAAATTTCATCTACTTCTGGTAGTTGCTCCATTATTTCTAATCCAATTACTCCTTGACCTGCAATTACATGTGGATCGTCAAATGCATGTATTATTGTTGCATTTGTTTCAGCAGATATTTTTTGAGCATGTGCCCATGATTCATCATATGTTATCCCTTCTAGAACAACTTTGGCTCCATAGCCTTTAGTAGCTGATACTTTGGCAGGAGATGCAGTTTTTGGCATCACAATTGTACATGGTATGCCCTCATTATGTGATGCAAATGCAACTCCTTGTGAATGATTTCCTGCAGAAGCTGCAACAACCCCTTTATTCTTTTCATCTTCGGTCAGTGATCTGATTTTAGAATACGCACCACGAATTTTAAATGAACCTGTTTTTTGTTCATATTCATTTTTGAGATATACATTCGCCCCACAAATTTTACTGAAGGTTTCTGAAAACTCCAAATTTGTTTTTCGAATTATCTTGTTTTGAGTTTGTCTTGCCTTCACAACATCTTCATATGTTACTGTCATGGAATTGTTGCAAATTCAGTACATAATTAAATCGTATGAAATTGAATGATTATGAAATCTGTGCCTAGAAATTACATAATTCCTATATACGTGCGATCAAAACGTAAAACATTAGTCAAGAGGTACATTCCCCAAGGCGTCATGCCTCTGTACCCTTGATTAAGAATTATTTTCTAAAATGGTGTCAAGAATATCTCTAATACCTTGTTTCATTTGTGATTTAATTTCCTCACTAATGATTGACGCATCAATTAATCCTTGTTTTGCACCATTGTCGATATACTCTAAATCAATATTGCAAAGACATCCTTCTTCACCATTGACCAATTTTTGCTCATCAATCATAATTGAGGTTGTATGAAATGTTTCTAACAATAGATTATCTAATTCTTTGAACAGTTGATTCTTCTTACCTTGAATATCAACGACTTCAGGTTGTGAATCATCAATCATTTTTTTAATTTTCATTGCCAATTTTTCATCATTATAAAATAATTCAAATAATTCTTGTTTTGGCATATCTTTAAACCCCAATTCATTTAACTTTTCAATAATTAA
>CAYVQV010000171.1:0-1411 GCA_964454035.1 uncultured Candidatus Nitrosopelagicus sp.
GCTTTAAATGCCTTTATAAAATCATCTAACCATGTTGGTCTAGGTATCGCGTCAAGAAATTTGAAAACCAGTTTACCCACACTCTTGATCAATTTACCAACAAACTCCAGCCACCCTGCAAGTAGACCGGCAGCAAGTCCAGCTGCACCAGCACCTATAAGACCAAATCCCTTTAATACAGATGTAAGAAAACTGTCTTTAGTTTCTTTTCCATCAAGTTTGACAGTAGGTTTAAGATTACTGAGAATTTTTAACATCTCAGCATCTTTTCTATCTTGTTCTCTTTTATTTTCTAACTCTTGAGATCTATTACCCTTCAATAAATCATTTTGTTCTTTAAGAGTATTGTTTACTGTTGTTAAATCAGCCATGGTTTATTTTTCTTTAACTTTGGGTTCAACAAGTTTAGTTCCTGCAAACTTTTTTGCAGTAAGTTTTTTGATAGCTGTATCCACTTTAGCTTTAGCTCTATTACTTTCTTTTCCAGCAGGAGCTTTTACTGTAGCAGTTTCTGCTTCTTTGAACAATTTTTCTAGTAGTTCTTTGAATGTTATCATACTTTTTTACCTTTTTTGTCGTTCTTGTTCTATTCTTTCATTCTCTTCTTTAACCCATTGTAATAAAAGTTCTTGGTATATTTCTTTTTCGTAGGGCAACATATCCTCTAGTTCCGCCAAACTCCAATGATGATGTTGTATCATAGCAAAATTATTTAAATAATATGCTTCAAGTGAGTTATGGCTTAGGCCTATCCGAAAAACGAAGCAACTCCCTGTATAGTTTGAGTTTCAGTTTCATTACACTTTGGACAAGTATATTCTATGTCATGTTTCAGTACTGGTAAATTATCAAAGTAATCTCTCAATTTTGAAAATTGATTAGATGATAATGAGTTTATAAAATCATCAACTTCTTTGGTAGTGTGATCTTGAACCGAAAACAATTCTTCATTAAAATATATTTCAGTTATACAATCTCTTATCGTACCAAATGCTGCATCTATTTGACTCTTACTACTATCTAAATTTGCAAGAGCTTTAACTGTAGGGGGCACCATTCTGACTTGTACTTCATCTGTTATTTTTACTAAGTCATTTTCATTTTTATTTTTTGTTGGTTCTACTTTAGTTAAATCAATTTCTACCTTTATTACTCCATCACACTTGCCGGGCTTGTGTGTAAAATTAACAGTACTTACTTCTCCTACTGCTTTAGCTCTCATCCTGAGAAATATGTATTCAAGATCTACCATCGCTATATTATCAACTTTAAAACCTTCAGTATCTACGCATTGAGTGATAAGTTGTTTTAGTGCTTTAATTATTTCTTTTTCATCCTCTCCTTCCATCGCCTGCAGAAGAACTTTTTCTTCTTTGACTAAAAAAGGTCTATATTGTATTTTGTCACCAGA
>CAYVQV010000172.1:0-1410 GCA_964454035.1 uncultured Candidatus Nitrosopelagicus sp.
ATTACATCTGCATCTTCTAATTTCTCTTTTTTTTCTTTTGAATCTCCAGTAGATAATGCTACTTTGATTTTTCTGCCTAGAGATAATTTCTCTAATTTTTTAAACTCTTCAAATTTTTCACTAGTTAACGCACGTAATGGAGTTAGATAGACAACTTTGGTTTTATGTTTCGAAAGATGTGAAAGAATTGCTAACATTGCAATGAGTGTCTTTCCACTTGCAGTAGGTATTGTAATCAAAAAATTTTTTTTATCATCAAATAATCCTGCCTTTACTGATTGTTCTTGTGGTTCAAAAAGTTCTTCATATCCTTCAGAAGTTAGAAAATCAATTACTTTAGGTTCTAGATCAAGCTTACTTATTTTCATACTCTGTTATAATGACCAGGTTTTGACTCATAAATAGATGAGTCTCTTGCCATCTTTCTGATAAAGTTTTTAGCTTCTTCATCAGTGAATTTTTCAGTCTTCGCTAATTCTTCTACCAATTGCTTTTCATCAACAGGAATTTTGTGTTCACCTTCAAGTGATTCCATTACATCCATGAATAATTGCATCTTTGACACTTCACTTCGTGGTCTTCCTTGTAATACACCAAGATCCACTTTACCAGTATTAACATCGATTCCTGCATTTTCAAACATATTTTGCAAAAGGTAAATAGCACGTTCCGCATCATCTTCTTCAACTTGAGTTTTTAACAATAAACGTGCTCTTGCAGTTGCCATTCTGATTAAACCCTCTAATTGCCTAGGAGTGACAGTGATCATTTCTTCAGCCTCAACTGTTCTCATTTTCATATAATAATCAAGAATTTTTTGTTCAGCCTCCTTGGTAAGTTTAGGATCAATTCGTTTTACATAACTAAGATATTTTGTTAATGTTTCAGAATCAATTAATGATTTTTGATCAATTCCTTTGGGAGTATGAAGATTGATAATGTGTTGAGCAATTTTTGTATCTCTTTCTTTTGAAGGTTTATCACGAATGACATGAATTAGATCAAAACGAGTCAAAAGTGGTACGGGAAGATTTACATTTTCTGTAATATTTTTGAAAGGATCATATTTCCCATACATTGGGTTTGCAGCTGCAAGAATAGATGTTCGTGCATTTAATGTTGCAACAATTCCTCCTTTAGAAATACTAGCGGTTTGTTGTTCCATAACCTCATGTAATGCACTTCTATCTTCAGCCTTCATTTTATCAAATTCGTCAATACATACCAATCCTTGATCACCAAGTACCGTTGCACCTGCCTCTAGCATGAAAATTCCATTTGTATCTCTAACAACTGCAGCAGTTAAACCAGCAGCAGTAGAACCTCTTCCAGAAGTATACAAACCACGAGGAGCAACTCTGACACAGAATTTTAACATCTCACTTTTTGCAGTACCAGGATCACCAACTA
>CAYVQV010000173.1:0-1396 GCA_964454035.1 uncultured Candidatus Nitrosopelagicus sp.
TATAAAAGAAGAATTGTCCGATATTAAATCATTACTAAAACAACTGGTAGAAAACGATGGCAGATAGAAGTGTTGGAGAAAATGAAACTTTTGCAGAGTTTCGTAAAACAATGAATGAGACTATGACCGATATCGGTGATATTACTCAATTGGGTAATAACTTTGGTGGGACACCTACTGATATGGTAGAAGCTTGCAACTCAAAGGCATCGACTGCTTTTGCAATTTCAATGCCTATTGCATTAGGATAAAACAATGGCAGATAGAAACGTACCAACAACAGCCTCAGTAGAAACATGGAGAACCACTTATAATAGTTCATCTGTTGATATAGGTGATATTGGAAATCTCAATAATACATTTACAGGAACTCCTACAGATTTAGTAGAAGCTGTCAACTCAAAAACATCACAAGGATTTAGTATCGCAATGGCAGTCGCCCTGGGATAAAAGAAGGTAACAATTATGGCAAATGATTTTAAAAGCAATTCAAAAAGTAATATTGCAATAGACAGTGGTACATATTCAACTATGTATACGGCTCTGTTGGGCAAAGAGACTATTCTTCTTGAGGTCGATATTGCAAATACATCAGCGAGTGATATTACAGTAGATGTTAAGATTAATAAAAACTGTAGAGCAACTACAGGTGTTGATGATGTATTTTTAGTTAAGGCTGCTCCTGTTCCTACGGGCGGTGCATTGAAAGCTGTCAGTGGACAGAAAATAGTTATGGAAGGATCAGCAACTGGACTAGACACAATAACTGTGGCGGCAAGTGTTGCAAATGCCGCAGATTGTATTGTATCTTACTTAGAGGACGTGTAATATGGCTGGTGGCTATATCGGTACAGCTCCTGCAACTCGGGACCCAACAGTAACGGATGATTCCGTATCAACTGCAAAAATACAGAATAACGCTGTAACAGGTGCGAAGATTGCCATGACTTCGGACGCTTCTGGTGATATTCTAACTTATACAGGAACAGATTATGCACGACTTGCTATTGGTACAGCTGGTCAAGCTTTAAAGGTTGCTTCTGGAGGCACAGCAGTAGAATGGGCAACTGATGCTTCTGGTACTGGTGATGTCGTTGGTCCTGGTTCATCTACTGACGATGCTCTTGCTAAGTATGATGGTACTACAGGTAAAATAGTTCAGAATTCAAATGCCACTCTTACTGATGCTGGCGTTTTAACAGTATCAAACATTGCGGCTACTATAGATACGGCTACTCAAAATAGTATTACCACTATGACAGGGCTAACTTCAGTAGGAACAATTGGTACAGGTACTTGGCAGGGTACTGCAATCGCTAATGCTTATATTGGTACTACTATTGATGCAACTAAACTTGCTGATGGTACAGTAACAAATGCTGAGTTTCAATATATT
>CAYVQV010000174.1:0-1392 GCA_964454035.1 uncultured Candidatus Nitrosopelagicus sp.
GGACGGCATCGGTTCCGAACAATTCACCAAGATAGGAACTCCACCCGAAATAATTTGATTCCGGGTCCCATATGGGGACCTGCCACCCAGCGGTTGTAGTGGCTCTGGTGTCATCAATCATTGGATAAATGAGGAGCTGGTAGTCGATCTCGAATTCACCCCGGTCACGAACGAGCAAGGCAAGCGCAGCTGCCATCCCACCGCCCGCACTTGGACCGCCGATGCCGATTCGGTTCACGTCAACCCCGACTGACTCCCCGTTTTCTTTCAACCACTTCAGTCCTGCATAGGAATCCTCGAGACCACTTGGGTAGGGATGTTCGGGAGCCAAGCGGTACTGCACAACTGCTCCCACTAGACCGAAACGTGGACACCACCGATCGAAACGATCATCATCTTGCTCAGGGCTACCTATTACGTACCCGCCACCATGAGTCCAGTACAGCGCCGGTTTCAATTCTTGGGAGCCCTTGCTGTTGTGGACCCGAACTCTTACTTCGTTACCGTCAGGTCCTGACACATAGTGGTCGACGCGTTCGACCTCCTCGGAAAGTTTGATTCCTTCATTACGCAGAAGCCGCGAGTTCCGCGCGTTTGCAAGGGTGCCTGAATTGACGGTCCCAAGGCTGGGTTGACCTTCAAGGGCCCGCTCTACCTCTGGATCAAAATATGGGTGCGAAGTCATACTTCGCACCGTAGAGCAATCTGGAACATCTTTGCTCAACTACGCGAATGCTTCGTACACAATGTTGGTTGGAGTTTCTGAAATACGCTGAAAGTTGCCATATCCGGCCTCATCAAAGACTGCTCGCATTCCAGGTTCGCCTGCTTGGGCTCCCATTCCCCGGCCAACTTCTTGAGACAGAGAACAAGGCGTGCAGAAGAAACTGGAGAAGCCGTAGAAGGCGCCTCCCAGACCTGCATGGTTTTCCTGTCGTGAATCAAAAGCAAACGGCTCTATGAGCATGACCGATCCATTCTCTCCTAACTGAGATTTCGCGTGCTCAGCTATTCCAACGGGGTCTCCCATGTCGTGCATGCAATCGAAAAAGCAGACCAGGTCGTAACTTCCTTGGTAACTGGTGGCACTTTCTACCTCAAAGCGGACATTAGAAAGGCCTTGCTCCTCGGCAGCGGCTTTAGCCATCTCAATCGATGGTCCATGAAAGTCAATTCCAACAAATGTGCTGTCAGGAAACGCTGCGGCCATAGTCAACGTGGATAGGCCAGCGCCGCATCCCACATCAGCAACAACAGCGCCGCTTCTAATTCTCTCTTCACCGCCTTCTAGGGCCGGAATGAACTCTTGTACCAGGTGGTGTTCATAGCACGGCCGGAAGAACTCAAGGGTCCCATCGAACAGGCACGGGTGATGATCGCCCCAAGGCACTC
>CAYVQV010000175.1:0-1378 GCA_964454035.1 uncultured Candidatus Nitrosopelagicus sp.
ATGACAAATTCATTGTGTATCTTGGTGATAATATTTTACGAAAGGGATTAGTAGATTACAAAAATAAATTTGAATCATCAAGTACTGATGCACTGATACTTTTATGCAAAGTAGATAATCCATCTAAATTTGGTGTTGCAGAAATAGATTCTGATTCCAATACAATTAAAAAAATAATAGAAAAACCAAGCAAACCAAATTCAGATCTTGCCGTAATTGGAATTTATTTTCTAACTCCAAAAATATTTGGAATAATTGATAAACTAAAACCATCTGCAAGAGGAGAATTAGAAATTACTGAAGCATTACAGCTGTTGATGGATGAAAATAATTCAATACAATATGAAACTGTAACTGGTTGGTGGAAAGATACTGGAACACCAGAAGACATACTTCATGCAAATCAACTCGTACTTGATTCAATAGGAAAAGAAAATCAATTTGTTATAGACAAAGATGCAGAAATAAAAGACAATGTTGTAATTGGCAAGAATACAGAAATTTCTTCTGATTCATGCGTGAACGGTCCAGTCATTATAGGAACTAATTGTAAAATTGGTTCTAACGTTACACTTGGTCCAAATGTAAGTGTAGGTGATAATTCAGTTTTAGAAAATTGCAAAGTCGAAAATTCTATTTTAATGGAAAATTGTAAAATTACTGCCAGCGTACATTTATCAAACAGTATAATAGCTAATGGCTCTCAAATTGAGACTAATACTCATCAATCTATACATCAGCTTTTACTTGGAGAAAGATCACAACTTAAAATTTAGGTTTAAAATGTTAACATGTATTCCAAACAATTTATCACAAACACTTTATTCATAGGACTGATCTAAAAAAAATGATGAAGTTAATTTGCATACCAGCATATAATGAAGAAAAAAATATTACAACTATAATTAAAAATTGTAAAAAATTTGCCGACAGTGTAATTGTTTGCGATGATGGTTCAACTGATGGCACTGCAAAACTTGCAGAAGCTGAAGGTGCAGTTGTTTTACAACATAAAAAAAATCAAGGATATGGTTCTGCTATTTCTACTTTGTTTGATTATTGTAGAAAAGAAAATGCAGACATCATGTTAACTATAGATGGTGATGGACAACACAGTACAGATCAAATTCCATTATTGTTTAACGCAATTACAAAACACAAAGTAGATGTTGCAATAGGTTCTAGATTTCTAAATGATGATGATACACCTGCATATAGAAAAGCAGGAATTAAAATTATTACATCAGCTACAAATTATGCAACACATCTTAAAGTTTCAGATTCACAATCAGGATTCAGAGCATATTCCAGTGCAGCAATAAAAGAAATTCATCCAACAGAATCTGGAATGTCAGTGTCAACTGAAATTTTACTTAAA
>CAYVQV010000176.1:0-1375 GCA_964454035.1 uncultured Candidatus Nitrosopelagicus sp.
GTTGATGCACCAAGAATACAAGTATCAGACAAGGACTCTGACGGAGTTTCTACTCCACAAGCAGACCAGACTGATGTCTTGACACATTCAGGTACAGCCTCATTTGACGCAGAATCTTACAAAGTAGCAGATACAGTCACAGTTACAATTACAGACATGGACTTAAACACAGATGACGACTTAATCGAAGTTTACAAAGTAGATAACGATGGCGGCACTGACCGAACAGGCTCAGCTGACGCAGTTGCAGATACTGACGACGACTATGTTGAAGCAGGTGCATCATTTTCATATATTATGGAAATCACCTTTGACGACACACGTTGGATCGACAGTACCGCAGCAGGTGAAACAAGTGCTACATGTACCGATGATGCCCTTAATGCATCTGGCTTTACACTAGTAGAGTCAGGAGCAGGAACAGGTGTATTCACTGGAACATTCCAAGTACCTTCAACCTATTGTTCTGACGCAACCACATCAGCCAGCACAACTGGTACTGATATGGAAGTAAACTACATCGATTTCTATGACGCCTCTTCTAACACAATTGAAGTCGGCGCAGGAGCTGCAATTTACGCAAATACTGGATCAGTCAGCCTAGATGCTGATGTATATCCAGTTCCATTTGACGGAGATGCAACAAGTACGACAGCTGAAGGTTCATTCTTAGACTACGCAGCAACTGGTGCCGCAGTGGGTACAGCAACTGGAGGTAACGTTACAATATACATACAAGTAGCAGATTCTGACTATGACCAATCACCATCTGGTGAGGACACCATAGCAGAAAGTGATGGAGTCGGTCCTGTAACTCTAAAGATTTACAGAGGCGCTGATTACAAGGTATTAGCAACAGCAGGTGGAGATTCCATCTCTGACGCAAATACTGCCGCACAACAATCTGCAGTATCAACTGATACAGCTTCTATTAAAGAACTAGGACCAATGAAAGAAATATGTTCAGACTGTGGTGTCTTCGAAGTCACTACAACTCTAGCATTGACTGATGGCCCAAGAGTGGGATCAACCCCAACACAGAAGAATATCAACCAAGGTGACGTACTAACAGTAGAATATACTGACCCAACTGACGCAACTGGTGAAGCATCATACTTAGCAACAGACTCAGCAACATTTGATTTGAGAACCGGTGTACTATCAACTGATAAATCAGTTTATGTAATCGGATCTGATATCATAATGAGCATCATTGACCCAGACTTGAACCTAGATACTGACTCAACTGAGACATATGATCTAGACCTCATTAACTGGGACTCTGACGCAGACACTGTTGACTTAGATCATGCTTCAACCGGATTTGATCCAGAACCAAACGGATTGAGAGAAACAGGTAGCAACACTGGTGTAT
>CAYVQV010000177.1:0-1360 GCA_964454035.1 uncultured Candidatus Nitrosopelagicus sp.
ACTAAAAGATGCTTTTATAACAATCCGCTAATATCTAACTTCAAAATTTTTAAACTCATCAGTAGAATTCTCTTCAGATAATTCAAACTCGTCAACTCGTGAATTTGCAGGTCCAGTTTTACACCAATTTACAAGATTGTCGATATTTTGTTTTTCACCTTCTGCAACAATCTCAACTCGTCCATCATCAAGGTTACTAACCCAACCATTCACATTATTTTTAATTGCCATTACTCTAGCTGATTGTCTAAAAAATACACCTTGTACTCGACCAGTAACAAATATGTGAATTCGTTTTTGAACCATTCTAAAAGATAGATTGTTAAACTATTATTTGATAGATTGTTTTCTTTCCTTAATTCTTGCTCTACCAGTTTTTCTTGCAGCAATGCTTCCAACTTTAGCACCTGGAGGCGCATCACGAGATACTGTAGATGATTGTCCAACGTGTTGATGACGTCCTCCACCATGAGGATGTACATATGCAGCTTGTGCAACACCTCTTACTATTGGATATTTGTGACCTTTTGATTTGAAACGCATCATTTTAACTCCAGCACGCATTAATGGTCTATCTTCTACTCCACCACCAGCAAGAGTTCCAATCATTGCTCTGTTTTTTGGATTTAATTTTTTGAATTTACCAGATGCTAATTTCAAAATTACTCCATCATCTTTATGAGCAAATACTGTTGCATCAGCACCTGCTGATTTCATTAAAGCACCACCATCTCCAAATTGTTGTTCTACATTGCAAACAATTGTTCCATCAGGGATGTTTTGAATACTAATTACATTACCATCAATAATTTCAGAATTTAGACCAAAATTCATTCTTTGGCCAACTTTAGTCCCTAAAGGCGCAGGAATAAATGAAACAGAACCATCTTCAAATCTTACCTTCGCTAGAGGCACATCACGACCAGATTCATGAACTAGATCAATAATGTCTCCACGACGTTCCTCATCTAGTGAAAAACTTGGATATTTGGCAGGTTTTAGCTTGTAAGTAGCGGCTGCTCTGAACTGCATACCCCCACGTCCACGTCTACGAACACCTGGTCTTTTACCCATAGTGATCGATTGTGCCTAGGATCATGATTTTAAGCTTGTGATCAGTTTTGAGTAGATCAATAGAATAATACGCTAAATATATAAAAAAAGAATGATGAGTGTATAGATATGAGTGAAAATGGTCTTTCCCTAAAAGTTCTAGAGGCATATACTAGAGATGTTGGAAGAGGAGTAGCAAGAATAGATTATGATTCTATGGATACTCTAAATGCATCAACTGGTGATGTTATCGAATTAAAAGGAAAAAGACGTACTGTTGCAAAATGTTTACCCTTGTATCCTTCAG
>CAYVQV010000178.1:0-1352 GCA_964454035.1 uncultured Candidatus Nitrosopelagicus sp.
TGATCTGTGTCGCCGGTGGTGAAACCATTGACCTTGGGCCAGGCGTGACGGTTTCCGTGCATCCAAGCCAACACTCCTGCGTTTGGTCACATGCTCAGATGGACGAGCCGGATGTCGTGTGTTTAGGAGATCTTGGCGTTCACTGGCATGAGCAGCAAGACCGATTTGTTGATCTGATGAAATACCTGACTACCGAAACCTCTGAAGCAACTCGGGCTCACCTTCAAGAGTCGCAACCCGGGCATAGCGATCGCGGAGACGGTGGAGCCCTGATCTACATGATTGAAACACCCGAAGGAAGCGTTCTTTTCCAGGACACATCCGGTAGATACGACGGGATCATGAGTGAACTCAAGCCTGACGTGGCAATCTTGGCAGCCGCTGGACGCGGCAATATCAATGGTGAACCGATCCAAGGATCTCTGGCACAGTTCGTAGCGCAGCAAGTTGATCTGGTGCGCCCTAAATCGGTTATCTTCGGACATCACGACGACTGGATGCCGGGCTTCTCAATTCCGGTCAACACCCAGCCGATTATCGCTGAAATCGAAAAGTTGCCCTTTGACGTTGTCGTTATAGAACCGGGGTATCTCGAGGGAACAGCAATCCTGCCATTGTGAGAGCCGAGTAAAGTCAAGGCGTGACAAAACTCCATCCAAACCAAGTCCACGATTTTATTATTCGTACGTGCGAATCGCTAGGTAGCGAAAGTCGAGAGGCCAACCTGGTGGCAGACCAATTGGTCCAAGCGAACCTCGCGGGGCATGACTCCCACGGCGTCGGGATGCTGCCGTCGTATGTCGATGGTGTCGTTAACGATCGTCTAAAGATAAATAGTCACCCGAGTGTCGTAGTTGACGCCGGCGCTCTCCTCACCCTTGACGGCAATGCTGGTTACGGGCAAGTGAACGGCTTCGAAACAATGCAAATGGGTATCGAGCGGGCGGCGACTCACGGGGTGGCTGTCGTCGGTCTCCGAAATAGCTACCACATTGGTCGCATCGGTCATTGGGCGGAACAATGCGCAGCCAGCGGCTACGCCTCAATGCATCTCGTTAACGTGATAGGCCACCCACCATTAGTGGCGCCTTACGGAGGGGCCGAAGCAAGATTTGGGACAAACCCATTCTGTGCGGCCGTCCCAGGACGTGATGGTCGGCCCGGCTTCTTACTCGATATGGCAACGAGCATCATCGCTGGCGGAAAGGCCCGCGTCGCAGCTAATAAGGGCGAGAAAGTCCCACCGGACACGATTATTGATATCGAAGGCAACTTGACCGATGACCCCAATGCTTTTGGGTACACCAGCCCTTCCGGCAAGCGCGGGGGAGCGCTCGTCGCGTTCGGCGACC
>CAYVQV010000179.1:0-1347 GCA_964454035.1 uncultured Candidatus Nitrosopelagicus sp.
CAGATTTTTCTTGAATAGGTTTTGTAAGTTTCTTTATTTCATTTGGTAAAAATTGGCCATCACCGTCAATTGTTACAATAATATCAAATTCAGAATGTCTTACATGATCAAATAGAGTTTTTAATGCTGCACCTTTTCCTTTATTTTCACCATGTTTTAGAACAAAAGCACCTGACTTCTCTGCTTCTTTTATTGTATTATCAGATGATCCATCATCACAAACAACAACTGAATCAACAAAAGAAAGTGTTTTTTTTATCAAATCACCTATTACACCTTCTTCATTAAATGCTGGAATACAAGCAACCGTAGTCATTATTTTTATCAGATTATTTCCTTTTAAAAAATCTATTATTAAGAAATAGGTACGAATAGCTAGAAAATTTTAATTATATTTCTGAATAAATCTATATCAAAGGAATTAAAGGACTAAAAATAGAAAATTACTATATTGAGAAAAAAAGACAAAATATTGATTAGTTTCTATGCTTTTCTGGGAATTTCATTAATACTATCTCTTAGTTACATAGATTCAACATTTGGTTGTGATGATTTCTATACATTAAAGGAATGTGAAGATCCAGAACATGATCCTGATGAACGTCCATTCATACAGTTTGGTCAAACAAAATTAAACGAAATTGAAATTGAATTAGAATTCAATGTCGATAGAAAAAAAGTATTTGATGTCATGACTGATGTAGCAAACTATCACTTGGTTCTACCACATAATGTAATTTCTGTTGAGATAGTTGAAAAAGGACCTAACATGGTAATTGCACAAGAAGTTTTATCAGAAGAAGGGTTGAAAACTACAGTACTTGCAAAACATACTATGATACCATATAACGAACATACAATTGAAATTCTAGATGGTGATGCAAAAGGTACTAAAATCATACAAACGTTTACAGGAGATGAAGAATTAACAAAAATAAAAACGAAAGTGGAATTAAAACTTAAAGGAATACTAAAACCAGTGTATTACCTACCAAAAAATAATTTTGCACACGCAATAGGTTCAGTAAATACAAATTTTGTGCAATATACACATATTCTTGGTTCAGAAAATGCAATGATTATTGACGGTATATATCGTGATTTGTTACAAAGACCAGTTGATCAAGAATCTTTGGGATTCTGGCTTGATGGATTAGAAAATGCAACAATAACTGAGGAAGAAATTAGAAATCAAGTATCAAATTCAACAGAGAAAAAGATGTTGGAATTTAATTCACTTAGTATTGATGAACAACTCATGATAATATCTAATGAAACCAAAACCATAATTAATAATCTATATCTTGATGTACTAGATAGACCAGTTGATAAAAATGGTCTGGCTGG
>CAYVQV010000180.1:0-1345 GCA_964454035.1 uncultured Candidatus Nitrosopelagicus sp.
GAGGAGTGATGGAACACGCTAAATCATTAACTGCAATTACAAATCCTACAACAAACTCATACCATAGATTAGTTCCAGGTTATGAAGCACCAGTTTACATTGCATGGAGTTCAAGTAATCGTTCTGCAACAATTAGAATTCCTGGTCATTTTAAGGGAGAAAAATATGCATATATGAAAAGAATGGAATATCGTGTACCTGATCCAGCATCGAATCCATATCTTGTATTTTCAGCTGTATTAGCTGCAGGGCTGGACGGAATTAAAAAGAAAACAGACCCAGGTGATCCTGTTAAAGAAGATATTTACAAAATGACCAAATCAGAAAGAAGGAAACATGGAATTGATACATTACCTGCAAACCTTGGAAGAGCCTTGGATGAATTAGAAAGTGATAGAAAATTTCTAAATCCAATTTTCTCAAATGATGTTTTAGATAAAATTATTGAATTAGAAAGAAGAGATCATAGAGAAATTGCAATCAGACCACACCCACATGAGTTTTATCTTTACTTTGATGTTTAGGTTAAAGTTTATACAAATAAGGAACGTTCAGCAACTTCATGCATTAGTATAAGAGAAATAATCATCATTCCTAGTCCAATGCATATCATGATCGTAGTAAATTTTTGATTTTTGATTCCTAGAAAAATGCATATTCCACCGCCAAGTCCTAAGAAAATTGAAAGGATTCCAGATATCACAGTGTTCCATTCTGCATCGATTGTCAGAGGAGTAAATATTCCAGAGAGTAAAGCTGCGGCTGCAATAATGTAGAGATATTTTGAACCAGATAGAATAATCGATTTTATATCCATAGGTATTTTTGTAGATGAGATTTTTTCTTTCACTAATTCAGTTTTTTCTTCTTTTTCAATATTGTGAGATTTTGAATTATCAGAAATTTTTCTATTTTTAGTCATAATAATCTAGATTGAACTTGTGTTGATTAAAATTTTTGCTAATCTACATTCCCATTCCAGGTGGCATACCCATTCCACCCATTCCTGGCATTCCTCCCATTCCACCCATATCAGGCATTCCGCCTTCTGCGCCTGGTGGTGGACCTGCAGATTTTGCAGTAGCAATAACATCATCAATTCTTAGAATCATGCATGCAGCCTCTGTTGCTGCAGAAACAATTTGGTGTTTTACTGCTAGTGGTTCAATAATATCAGTAGATTTTAAATTTCCAACTTTGCCTTTCATTACATCAATTCCGGTCCATTTTTCACCTTTGATTTGTTTTGCACGAAGATGTGTTAGAGTATCAATTGGATCCATACCTGCATTTTCAGATAATGCTAAAGGAATTGATTCTAATGCTTCTGCAAATTTTTCTGCTG
>CAYVQV010000181.1:0-1331 GCA_964454035.1 uncultured Candidatus Nitrosopelagicus sp.
GATTTTTCATGTGATAATTATATAATTTCATGTAATATTAGATGAAAAATCTATTCTACTTGTTAAAAAGTGACATAATTTCTATCATAGTTTTGAGAGAAGTCAATGATTATCATTGATGATAATCATTATGAACGAATAGAAGTAGATCGTGATGCAAGTTAAAACTTATATCATTCTTTTTTCGCCTGTAGTATAGTTAAGGTAATAACGATGGAAAATAAAATAACTATTGCATTTGTAGTAGGAGCCGTTTTAGTACTTGGTAGTTTTGGACCAAACATAGCAACTATGATCCAAACTGCAGAAGGACACGGTGTACAAGCACAATTGCAAAGCCGTTTCGTCAGAATAGAAGATGAAACATTTAACAGACAATCCCTACAAACCGGCGAAGTAATTACTCTTACTGGCTCATTTGTCAGTCTGGTTGATAAACCACTACGAGCATGGTCTTCAATCTTTTCAGAGTCTACCAATGCAGGTAATAGATGGGAAATGTTAGCTAGAGATCCACCTGGTAATGTTTTCACCATTCCTGGTAACAGTGTAGTTGATTATGAATTATCAGCACGCGCTCTAGAACCTGGAGTTTACCACGTTCATACTCAACTCAATATAGAGAAGGTAGGACCTGGACTTGGACCTGGACAAACAGTTGTTGTAGAAGGAGAACCAATTCTCAAACCAATCCCATATACCAATATTGCATATCAATCAATAATTATTGGAGTTGGTTATGTGATAACATTTGCAACACGACCTTGGCAAGTAATCTAAACCCAAAACCTCTTTTTCCTTTTATTCACTAGAATACTGTAAAGTATTCACAATGAAATACTAACTTAATTAAAAATAATAAAATTAACTATTACTTAATTTTTGACTTTGTTTTAGTCGTAAAATAATTAATTATAACTATTTTTATGTAAATAAATAATATATGAAATATGGGATACGATTTCAAAATAAATTACATGGATATCAATGAAAGTTATTTCAAAGGTAAAGTTGAATTTCGTGGAGATGAATATACAATTAATTTACAAAATGAAAGAAGAGGCAAAGTTCTCAAACTTCCCTTCGATATACCAGAAAAAAATAACAAAGTCTTGGTTAGAATGACAGGGCCAAATGTTGTTGTGGAAGATTTTTTGCCATATTGTGGAAAATCTGAATGGGTGGAAATAGATTCTGATGCAATCACATTCTATGTTGCAGATCATCAAGATCAATTTGATACATTAGAAATTATTGATGATTTATCAGAGGCTTAGAAAAGACTTTATGCACTAATAGATGACTTTAGCCATGAATTGGCCTGGTATGGG
>CAYVQV010000182.1:0-1319 GCA_964454035.1 uncultured Candidatus Nitrosopelagicus sp.
CCTGTACGAAAACCACCAGCACCACCGCCACCACCATATCCTGAACCTCCGGAACCACCACCAGCAACAACCAAATAAGTTACAGTAGCCGAACCGCCAGGAACAACAAAATCATTTGTAGCTGATCCATTACCAGCAGTATTAAAGGTGTGAATAGTATTACCACCGCTGGTTGTTATTGAACCACCAGTGGCATTAGCAGCAGCACTACTAGATCCTGAATAATATTTAGCTGATGAATCTCTTACTTCATTAGTAGAACCACTAGCATCTACACCTGTGGCATCCTGATAATCATCAGCAAATCCATCCACCAAATTAAACTTACTTAGCGAATCCGCAGTAGCTAGTTTAAAACTTAATGCAGAAACATTCTCTGTATTTGTAGTGACTCCAAGAACGTCACCATCAGAAGCAGAAAGATATTTGTTTTTAATTGATTTAAGTGTTGCCATCTAATTAGTTCTCAATCAATACCCAACCTTGTGTCGCATTAACGTATACAAGTCCGATAGCAGCACGGTTGGTTGCAATGGTTAAATCAGCTGCCGCACCTTGGATATTATTTCCATTTCTTGCGACTGTAATATTATTAGTTGCAGCATTACCTGTTGCATCTAATACTCTTACGAAATCTCCAAGACTAGGTGGGCCTGAACTGATGGGCAAAGTTATTGTGATTGCAGAACTAGATGTGTCTACCATAACACCATCACCAGCAACAGCAGTATATGCACCTGTCTTGAGTGCCCATGCAGCACCACCAACGGCGTCTGCATATTCTAAATCTGTACCAGCAGTATTTACTCGGAGTACCTGTTCAGATGTACCTTTTACTAATGCCGAAGGATCACCAGATGCATCACCAACAATAATACTAGCTCTAGCAAGTCCAGCCATCTCAGCAAGACCAACTGCATTATCAGCAATCATAGCATTTTCTACTGCATCATTAGCAATAGTAACTGCACCAGTATTGGCCATTGTTACATCACCAGATAGTGTGGCAGCAGTAAACCCTGTACCATCACCAATCAATAACTGTGTATCTGCAACTGTCTTATCAGATGGAGCACCAGTACTATTTGCATCTCTAACTTTGACTGTATTAGCAGCCATATCAGCAACGCCACTATGGACATTACTGTATGCAACTTTCTTTAAAACAGATGCAGATGTATCATAAATTAACAATTGGTCATCAGATGCTGGTATAGCACCCAATGCAGTTTTACCAGTAAGCATTCCCGAAGCAAATTCAGGCCCTGTAGTCTGCTTACCCAAAAATACAATAAAAATTTCTACACCGTTAGCTGGAG
>CAYVQV010000183.1:0-1315 GCA_964454035.1 uncultured Candidatus Nitrosopelagicus sp.
CCTCCACCTAACACTAAAATTCTTTTTTTCTCTCTGTTTTCCATATTCAACTACACAGACTTAGTTATTTGAATTAATAAAAGAGAATTTCTGTGTTTTTAAAATCAGAATTTGTTTTGTAAAATATGCAATAATTTGGTCTGTTTATAGTAGGAAAGCATTGACTGTTCATTTAATTATAATATCATTTCATAGTTTGATACTGTATCATGACTGATCTTTATCGACTTCTTCCTGAAGAAATGGAACAACTAGTAATTGATATGGGTTATCCCAGATATCGAGCAGATCAAATTTTACTTCCTTTGTATTATAAATTTCCTAAAAATATTTCTGATATCAAACAACTTCCAAAAACATTGATTGCAGAATTAACTGAAGCTGGTTATACCATAGGTTCTGCAAAAGAAACTCATCGCATTGTAAGTGATGATGGTGATACCACAAAATTATTGCTTAATTTAACTAATGATAATTCTGTTGAAACTGTTTTAATGCAATATGAACCATCAAAGATTGGTGGTCATCCAAGATCAACAATTTGTGTTTCAACTCAAATTGGATGTGCAATGGGATGCGTATTTTGTGCAACTGGACAAATGGGTTTTGAAACAAATCTAAAATCTGAACATATTGTATCTCAAGTGATTCATTTTGCAGAAATACTACAACAAAGAGGAGAACATGTAACAAATTTAGTTTTTATGGGAATGGGTGAACCTATGGCAAATTATGATGAAATGATTAGAGCTGTAAAAATTTTAACTCATCCTCGAGGATTTGGTTTAGGTCAACGTCATATAACTATCTCCACTATTGGAATTAAATCTGGAATTGAAAAATTGGCTGAAGAAAATTTACAGATAGGTCTTGCAATATCTTTGCATGCTCCAAATAATAAATTACGTAAAAAATTAGTTCCTACTGCAACTTCTAATTCTGTTGAAGAAATTATTAAATCTGGATATAATTATTTTAAGAAAACTGGAAGACGTGTAACTTTTGAATATGCTTTAATGAATGGGATTAATGATTCTCCTGAAATTGCACATGATTTAGCTGAACTTTTGCGTGGTAATGGTTCACATGTTAATTTAATTCCTATAAATCCAACTGCTGGAGATTTTAAACGTCCTTCTAATAATCGAGTTCATGAATTTGAAAGAATTCTATCTGCTGTAGGTGTTAATTGTACTATAAGAATTGAAAAAGGTACTGAGATCTCAGCTGCATGTGGTCAACTCAGAACTGATAATATTGGTTAATTTTTTAAAATAATTTATAACTATTTTCTTCTATTCTTGATTGCAATTAT
>CAYVQV010000184.1:0-1294 GCA_964454035.1 uncultured Candidatus Nitrosopelagicus sp.
TCCAAGAGTTTCCTGAAATGGGTAGATTTGCACTAAGAGATATGGGTGCAACCATCGCTGCTGGTGTAGTAAAAGAAATCACAGAAAAACACACTCCTTAAGTGAGTCATTATGGCTCAGAATGCTCGAATAAAATTAACTAGTACAAGTCTTCCCAAATTAGGCGATGTATGTAAAGAAATTTTAGGAATTGGAAAAAAAACTGGTGTTAAAGTAAAAGGTCCTACACCACTCCCAGTAAAACGTCTTAATGTCGTTACAAGAAAATCTCCATGTGGAAATGGAACTGAGACATATGAAAAATGGGAAATGAGAATGCATAGACGCATAATTGATCTAAATGCAGATGATAAAGCAATTAGACAGTTAATGCGTCTAAAAATACCTGATGATGTTTACATTGAATTATCTTTAAAGTAATTTTGTTAGCCTTTTATTATAGTAAAAATTGTGGTAGATATGGCAGAAGAAAATACCACTGATATTTCCTCTGAAGAAACAGAAATTTTAGAAGAAAAATTTGATGTTATTTATGAATGCCTTAGGTGTAAAGTGCAAGTCAATCTCATTGAATTAAATCGCTTGCCAGAAATAAAGTGTATATGTGGATTTAGAGTTTTTACTAAAGTTAGACCACCAATTGTTACAACTGTTAAAGCAGTTTAGTCTCTATCTTTTTTGTAACTGTGATATCTCTGTAAGTGTGTCCTCATATCCTCCATATTTGAAAAATTTTTGTTACATTCCTTACAATCATATGGTAAATCCTTGAAATGAACTACCTGAAGATGTTGCATCAGTTCCTCTTTTTTAGAAAATTTCTTATTGCAGTGGTCACATATATTTTTCTTAAAAAATATCATGTTACTCATTTTTAGCTTTTTGTTCATCCCAGCACTTTCTACAAAGCTGTCCAGATACCTTCCAACCTGATTTTGGATTATATCTAAAGAATCCTAATTTTACACCACATATCGTACAAAATGCTTTCTTACTGTTAAAATCAGTTTCTTTTTTATCAAAACATGTTTTACATAACAGACCTTGCATATCCCATTGCCATCGTGGTTCCCAAAGGTCTGTAACTTTTTTTTGTGTATTACATGTCATGCATTTTGATTTAATGTTAGAATCATACTCATCCCTCATTCTATCCATGTAACAGTTACCACAAAGTGGTGATTCAACATACCATTCTTTTTTTGCTTTATGTTTGTGTTTAGTTTCTTTTTTACAAATTGTGCATATTGAAGATTTTTTACTGAATAATCCCATATCAGTTATAAAAATTAGA
>CAYVQV010000185.1:0-1288 GCA_964454035.1 uncultured Candidatus Nitrosopelagicus sp.
AATCACCTTTTGCATGCTTTACAGCATAATTATTCATTTTAGAGAAATTAAAATTGGCATTAAAATTCAGAATTGTACATTTCAGTGATTTATAATATTGTTTTACCTCAATGTCCGTTGAATTATTATCAACTATAATTATCTCAAAATTTTTGTACGAAGTAAGTTTTCTAATTGATTCTAAACATCGTTTTAGAATCTTAAAATTATTCTTTGTTGGTATGATAATACTCACAAGAGGTTCGTTGCCGAAGTCAGTTTCAAGTTTTGGTGGTGAAATTGAATGTATATTATCAATCAGAATTTTTTTATCAAGTTTCGAAATTGTACTGTGCTTACTATTCTGTTTACTAACAAGGTTATCATAATTAACACTGCATAACGGTAATTGAATATGAGAAATTTTTTTAGATTTTTCAGTGATTTCCTTACAAATAGAATATGACATATTTGAAGAATCAACATCAAAAGACGTTTGATTAAAAATATCTTTTTTGACTATGAAAAATGTACTAAGATAATCCACACTTTGAAAAAGAATTGGGCTCCAATCTGGTTTAAAGAATGGATTTATTCTTAAATTATTTCCATCAAAAAAATCATGATCTGTATAAATTAAATCTGAATCTGGATTATTATTTATGAAATATGTGATCTTAAATAATGCATTTTTAGATAATTTATCTCCTGATTGTATAAAGCAGATAAAATCACCGTTAAAATTTTTCTGTATATCTGAAAGTTTTGTATGACATGTAACATCTTGTAAATTTTCTTTATTGTTATTAAGATCTGAATCATCTAGTGTGGTATCAGATAATAATAAAATTTCATAGTTATCATAGATTTGCTCTTTAATTGTTTGAACTGTTCGGTTAATGTATTCAAAGTTTTTTGTATTTGTTAATACTACCAAAGTAAATTTTGGTTTAATTTTTAATGTATCTTCTTTATTTTGTGAAATATTTCTTGAAATTTCTAAATCAAAATTTTCCATATATCTATTATACAATTCTTCTTGTGAATCAATTCTTGATTCTAGCTCAGAAAAGTAATCTAACGTTGGATTTCTGAATAAATCAAATTTTTGTTTTTTTAATTCATAAACTGCAATTCTAAGAAAATAACTCAAACCATACGTATTGATAATTTCAAGGGATGTGTTGTATAAGAAACTTAATTTTGATGCCATCATTGTTCAAATTTTAAGTTGGAATTTAAATTTCACTCTACATTTTTCTCAAGCCAAGGTTTCAATGGAATCAAATAATCCTTGACTTCTGAATCC
>CAYVQV010000186.1:0-1277 GCA_964454035.1 uncultured Candidatus Nitrosopelagicus sp.
GGTATGGCGTATGTAAACCTAAAACCAAATACTAGTTTTTCATCTCAAATTTTAAAAAATTAAATTAAATTATAGATATTTATTTTAAACATATCCTTTTCTAATATTATTTAAATCACTCAAACTAAGATATTCTTTCAAAACCTCTGGAGAAATTTGATGATTTACCATTAAATCACCTGTTTGATGAAAGAAATATTCCCAAGGTTTCTTATCTAATTCAAAACCCACTTCAATCATATCATAATACATTTTTGTTCCATAATAAGGCGCAAGAATTGAGAGAGAATAATAATCTGCTTTAATCTCTTTTGCAAATTCAATTGTTTGTCTTAGATCATTATCTGTTTCACTAGGAAATCCAGCCATAAAATATCCAGTATAAGGCACTGATGCATCTCTTAACAATTTAGCACCATTTCGCATATCGTCGGTGGTTTCATCTTTTTCAATCATTTTTAAAATTCTGTCACTACCAGACTCAAATCCTAGTTTAACACGAATACATCCGGCTTTTTTCATAAGATAGCAAATTTCCTCATCTAAATGATCAGTTCTAGCTTCACATTTCCATTTCATTTCTAATTTTTCATCAATCATCATATGAAGAATTTGTTTTATTCTTTCTTTATGTACAGTGAATATATCATCAACAAAATAAATTGTTGCGTTATCTTCAATTATCAATTCATTTTTTGATTTAGTATTAGATGATGCACTAAAGTCATACTTTTTTTCCATTTCCCAGTATTGTTTTTTCACATGTTTCATTTCATCTATAATAGATTTTGGTGAACGATATTGTGTTTTATTACGTTTCCAATGAGCAGGTGAAGCACAATAATTACATCGATATGGGCAACCACGAATACTGCAAATATAAGAAACATCAACCATTAATTTTTCATCATAAGATAATCCCCAAAACTTATCTCTTTCTGGAAGAGGAAGATCATCAATATTTTTAATCACATCTGCATCAAAATTATATATTAATTCATTTTCACCACGTGATACAACTCCTGTGATATTTTTTGGTTCTTTACCTTCTACAAGATCACACATAGCATGTTCCCCTTCACGTTGAATACTATAATCAATTGATGGTAATTTGTTTAGGATCTCGTGATCTAATGTTGCATGTACACCACCAATAACTTGTTTTATAGATGGATTTTTTTGTTTTATTTTTTTTGAAATTATATCTATTGCAGTAATATTAGCAGTATAAGAGGTAAAACCAATCCATTCTGGCTCAAACTCTATTATTTTATCAA
>CAYVQV010000187.1:0-1251 GCA_964454035.1 uncultured Candidatus Nitrosopelagicus sp.
TTTAGCTGAAGTTAACAGATATAAAACAGGTGGAACAGGTCACAGAGTTACACAACCAGATAAGAGTGGTGATGAGCATATAGTTATGCAGTTAAGAAAAGCTGTATCTGTGGGTGCTAATCATAGTGGAGTAAAGTTTAAAGATGGATCTACACACAAAGTAAGTCCTCAAACCGCACAGAAACATTTAGATCATTATAATAAACTAAAACCAGAAGAGAAGATTAAATGGCAAAATAGTGCTGCACATTCACATGGTGGATTATCTGCAGCATCATCTGAGAAGAAGTTAGGTCAAGCTAAACCAGCTGCTTCAAAAGGTAGAGATGAGCCTACAAGACGTTTAATTAATCCAATGGACAGAGATTAACATAAATAATATAAACAAAGAAATAAAAGGAGAGAGAACAAATGGCTTTATGGGGAAAATCCACTTCTGCAGCTAGTAGGCCTAAGTTTGTAGTAGACAACACAGACGCACAAGGAAGCGCGGGCGCCCGTGAAGACGTTTATGCTACTACAGCTGGATGGGTACAAACTGCTGGCAAAGGACATAGTGGAAACGACAATTCAAGCGCAACACCAGAAGTATTGGTTTGCATAAGAAACTTATCAGGCACACTAGGTGCTGCTAACATTCTATCTGTTGATTTTGAAGCAGGTACATATGCACATGACGGGTCAGCTGACTTTGATGTTGTATACACATTTGATGAGGCAGTAACAATCACTTCTGCTGCAGCAACTGCTGACAATGTAGTATCTAACAAAATTAAAGTTGACTTCCATATCATAAAAGTAACTGATATGTCAAAACGTGAAGATATGAAAATGCAGTATCAAAGTGGTTCTGGTACAAATACAATAACCTTCAGAGGTAGAATACCAGCTGCTGGTGCAGCAGGTGACTACATTGCTGGTGCTGATGCAACATATGCTATGGCAACAGATGGTACATCTGCAGCAGTAGATGGAAACGGAACAACAGTAACTGCTGTTGACGGAGATCACGCTGGTGGTTCAGCTGTCGGTGGTCCAGATGCTGGTACAGCACTTTGGGGAACCGGTATTAATAAAACAGGTTCATCAACAGCTACATTAACAACAACTGCTGGTTCAGGTTCTGGATCAAAAGCTGTGTTAACTGGTGTAGTATTAGGTTAATATAGGAATTAGATAATGCCAAAAATTACCAATCTGGGGGCTGGTTCAGCCCCCGCAAACAATGATGTAGTAGTATTAGTTTCTAAT
>CAYVQV010000188.1:0-1245 GCA_964454035.1 uncultured Candidatus Nitrosopelagicus sp.
TTTCTGCTGGTGTTTCTGCTGGTGTTTCTGCTACCGGTTCTGGTTCAGCATCAACGGTTTCATGCTCTGGTGTAGATTCAGCATCTCCAATTTTAGGTTCTGTGGTTTTTTCTTTTTTATCTACATTATTTCTCTCTAAGAATTTTTTTTCATCGTCAATTAACATCTGTTTATGTGCCTGAAATTTTTGTTCTCTAAGAAGAATTTTTGTTATATATCCTGCAATTTTGTTCTTTAAACTCTTAGAACGTACAATTGTAATTTGATTCAACATTTTCTTATTCTCAGAAAAATCTACTCCAAAACTTTCTCGATGATCAGTTAAGATTTCTGCTGAAATACGTTTTATTCTATCCACTAAAACAAAATTTTTTATCTTTTTTATATATGTACCATTTTAAATTATGAATTAATTAAGATATTTTTGAGAATTCTGCTCTAGAATTTCTACTGTTTCTTCATAGCTCATATTCAAAATTCTTGAAGCACAAAATATTACACTAGGTAAAAACAAGATTTGAGCTGTTTTATGTTCAAAACAACGAGAAAATCTAACAGGTCCATCTGTTTCTACCAAAATTTTGTCAATTTGTGTATTTGCGAGTAAAGCCTGTTTATCATTAGCATAAACAAGTAACGGTCCATATGAAACATAAATTCCTAAATCTGTTGCTTTTTTTAGCTGTTTTTTATTTCCATCAAACCAATGAAGTAAAATATTACTTATCTTATACGATGATAAAATATCAAATACATCATCAAGTGTTTTCCTAGAATGTATAGAAACAGGCTTTTGAAATTTCTCTGCATAAGCTAACTGTTTTGAAAAAACCTGTTTTTGTATCTCCCATTCATCATCAGATTGCACATATGTTCTATCAAGACCAATTTCACCAATTCCACTAATTTTATTTTTATTCTCTTTGATCATTTCATAAACAGATGTTGGATTATCTTGCGCCTTTTCAGGATGAATTCCAAGAAACGGTAAAATATTTTTATCTTGTTCGCTTAATTTCAATGTATTTTTACATGTATCAGAATCCATTGATACACAACAAGCTTTGATATTTTGCTTATGCATTGATTGCATAATCAATGGAATGTCTGACTCATATTCAGGATCTGATAGATGTATGTGAGCATCAAATATCCAGTTCATATTTTTGCTTGAATAAGGTTCCTAAATAGTCTGTACAAATCTATACAAAAGTGAGATTTTTTTACTCAAAGTGTTTTATCCTT
>CAYVQV010000189.1:0-1243 GCA_964454035.1 uncultured Candidatus Nitrosopelagicus sp.
CAACTTTTTGTTCATCCATTTTTAATGAATCATAAAATTCCATTGGTCTCCAACAATAGACACATCTGTTTTCACAGTGCATGCCTGCAGGAGAAAATTCCATGCATTTGTGTGTGGAGATTCCATAGAATTTGTGTTTGTAGCATGTACCTTCATTTTTGAATGATTTTTTTGTCCAATGACATAATTCAACAGTAGAATGATCTGCAACACCATATTTTGCTTTTTTTAACTGCTGAACAATATTTGGTTTAATTTGTATTAATTCTGGTTCTTTTTCTACAAACTCGCCAGAACAACTCATACAAGTTTTTTTATTTTGGTTTACTTAAATCTACACTCTGAATCTGGCAAATCTAAACATTCAATGCTAATTCTAAAATTCAAGTAACACCAATAATCCTCATGATAAATTTTTTTATTTTTTTGGCATTAGCAGTTATAATTTTTAGTATTCCTACAGTTTATGCTGAAACATTTAATCAATCTATGGAAGGAGGTATGGATCTTGAGATTACTTATCCTGAGTCTGTAATGAAACAACGAACTTTTTCTATTTCAATTCTTTTACAAAATAATGGATGGGAAAATAAAGAAGATATTTCATTCGTACTAAATAATCCTGACGCAGTGTTTGTCACAGAAGATAATCAAACTATTGTGATTGATGAACTTACGACTACTAGCTCATTTGGAACTACAATTGATTATGAAGTAGTTAGTAATGCAAACGAAGGAGTTCATTTTCTTAATATTGATTATACACAGGTACTTGTACGTAACAATACTGAACCTATGTCATCCACACAGACAGACATTGCATTACCAATTCTTGTTTTTGGTGAACCAGTTATTTCTATAGAAACTGTAACACCAGAATCAATATTTGCAAACTCAGAGTTTACATTTGAGACTACAATTATTTCAGAAGATATAGACATCAGGGATGTCACAGTCAAAATTATCACTCCAGGTGATATAGAATTTCGTGGAGATACATCATACACAATATCTCTTCTAGAAAAAATGAAACCATATTCAGTTACTGCAGAGATGATTACTCCAATAAAGGATGTTACAATGGAGTATACAATACCTGTAAAGGTACTTGTATCATATACTGATGATCTTGATGAAGAAAAGACAGAAACACAATCAGTCCCATTACTTTTACGACCAAAAATGTTTATGGAAATTACAAACGACTTTGGAATATGGATAGGTGACTTTTTCATTGCTCCAT
>CAYVQV010000190.1:0-1231 GCA_964454035.1 uncultured Candidatus Nitrosopelagicus sp.
AGCTTTCATCATTTTCTGCTAAAAAACAATTATTGATTAACCTTTGGAAGCTTTTAGAAAAGAAAATTCATTAATAATATAATAATTTACTTGAAAAATCAATTTATTCAAACTGGAATTATATTATGAAAATTTTTGAATTTCATTTATGGGAAAATTTTATGCCGCATTAGGAGTAAGTTTTCTAGTTTTATTGATTATTAACATAGTATGGTTAATTTTTAATCTTATACTATGGAGTTTTGATGGATTACAAGTTCTACTTCAAGGTATGAACTTTGTTGAAAGAGTTTACTATTCTGTTTTATTTAAATGGATAATATTAGCTGATTTAGTTTGGTTTATGTTTGCATTAATATTTGCATTTAGTCGTAAGCATTATAAAACAGAGGAAGCATATTATTTAGATTATAATCCAATTATAGAACCAAAAGTTTCAGTAATAATTCCTACTTATAATGAAGAAAAAAATGTTGAACATGTAGTTAATGATTATAAAAAATTAAAATTTGTTAAAGAAGTATTTGTAATTGATAACAACAGTTCTGATAATACAGTAGAAATTGCAAAAAAAGTTGGAGCAACAGTAATTGCAAAACCAATTAACAAAGGATTTGCAGATTCATGTATAGTTGGATTTGAACAATCTTTAAAATCAAATTCAGATATAATTGTTCTAACAGATTGTGATAGAACATTTTCTGCATATGATGTTGATAAAATGGTTCCATATCTCAATAATTGTGATATGGTAGTGGGAACTAGATTGATTCAAGTTTTATTGGAAAGAGGAAATCAAAATGGTATGTTTAATACATGGGGAAATTTCTTTATTGCAAAATTAATTCAAATAAAATATTTTAGTTTATTACACATGGGAATTGTTTCTTTAACAGATGTTGGTTGTGCACATCGTTGTATTAGACGTGAATCATTAGAGAAAATGTTAGTTGATATCAAAAATGATTATAAAAAAGATTTCGATAAAGATGGATGGTTATTTTTACCATATCTTAACATGAGAGGAATAGAAAGTGGTTTAAAAATTGTTGAAATTCCAATTACATTCAAAAAACGATTAGGACAATCAAAGTCAGGTGCACAAAAAAAATCAAAGGGCTTTAAGATTGGACTAAGATTTATCTGGTTTATTTTAAAAAGATAAATCGGTACAAGAATTTTATAACAACCAACAGAATCCATATCTAATGATAGAAATTCTAACAGTTTT
>CAYVQV010000191.1:0-1229 GCA_964454035.1 uncultured Candidatus Nitrosopelagicus sp.
ACGAGTTGAAGAAATGCTTTTACCTTCAGCTGGAAGTTCTGATACAAAATTAACGTGTCCAGATTGTGAAACAGAAACTATGAAAAGACTAATAGGACTTTCTAATTTTCAATTAAAAGGTGGTGGTTGGTATAAAGATGGGTATCAAAAAAAACCTAAACCTAAACCAATTATTGATCCAAGTGATGGTGCTGAGTTATACCCCACGAACAATGTACAATATCTCTACGAGAAACCTAAAGTAGAGAAGAAATAGAGATGTTGTTGGCCGAGTCATTAGAATGACGATCTATTATCATTGGCCGCGGCAGATTTCGTCAACTGCTTAATAGAGCTTACGAGGGAATGTACAACCTAGAAACATTTTATTTATATCTTAAAATGTAAGTAAGTTTGAATTAGCATCTCTTTTTTTTTAAATTTATTTATTCATAAATATAGTATTATCATAATTTAAGTTGTAACACTATTTTAGAGGAATCCCCAATGCCCTTTACTGTGCAGTTACCCACTTATCAAGTAGAAACCAAATCTGGTTCTACATTATTTCCATCACAGAACGAAGCAAACAATCATTATCAAAAATTTGTAGATGAAAATGTACCTTGTGAGCTTTATGAAGATGGACAATTAAAAAAGGAACATAAACCTATTACTTAAAGTATTATTATGAAAAGTGATGAAGACAGAGCAGGGAAGCTGCTCTTTCAATATGATGAAGACAAAATTTTAGAAGAAGTGAAAGAGTATATCGCAGGAACATACTCTGAACATTATGGTGATCAAAAAATTCAAATACAAGATGTATTTGACCAAATGGGAATCTCCGAAGCTTTTACAAGAGGTGCAGCAATAAAGTACCTTTTTCGTTTTGGAAAAAAAGAAGGGAAGAATCCAAAAGATCTTCTCAAGTGCATACATTATGTATGTCTACTCTATCACTATGCATTTAAGTCGGAAGGACTAAAAAATGAGAATACTTGACGATGTAAAACTCGATTTTAGTGATGTACTAATCAAGCCGAAAAGATCTACTCTGATCTCACGCAAAGAAGCAATCCTTACAAGAAAATTCAAGTTTAGACATTCAAAACATATATGGGAAGGAATTCCTATAATGGCATCCAATATGGATCATACAGGAACACATGATATGAATTCAGTTCTTGTAGAGTATGATATGCTCACAGCCTTATGTAAATTTGAAGACTTTTTCTACAGAGAGAATT
>CAYVQV010000192.1:0-1226 GCA_964454035.1 uncultured Candidatus Nitrosopelagicus sp.
TGCAGAAAGAATGTACAAAATGGCAAAAGCAATTGCCAAAGATAAAGATGGAGATGTTACAATTTTAGATGTAGTAAACGTTCCACGTCAAACTCCATTATCATTAACACATGGATTTGGAGATAAAGGGCTAAAAGCAATAGAAGAATTTAAAAGAGAAATTACAGGTTCATTGCGAAACAGATACCTAGTAAGACTAGCACATGATCCAACAGAAGCAATTTTACAAACTAGTGAAGAACAGGATATTAATACATTATTGGTTGACTTTGACTTTTTGAAGAATAATAGAAAATTACTTTCATTGACAACATGTGATATAATTGGTGTACGATTAAGAAAAACGTTTGACGAGGATATCAATAACATAATTGTAGCATATGATAAAGGAAGACACAGCGATCTTGGATTAGAGATTGCAAATTCTTTTCAAAAGGTTGAACAATCAAAAATTCGTATAATTAGAGGAGTAGTGGAAGATTCAAAAGAAGAAACTCAAATAGTGAACAGAATTAATGAGAAGATGTTTGAATTAGAATTACCAAAGATTCAGTTTGAGAAAGTTTATTCTGATTCAAATATAATTACAGAATTATTATCTAATTTCAAAAAAGAAAAAAATGCTTTGTTAATACTTGGTGCAGGAAACCAGACAGATACAGCATTTAGTCCAAAAACACTAAGTATTTTGGATAAAAGTGGAAAATCAGCCATAATAGTTAGAAATCATAGATTTTCAGAGGTACATGTAAGATCTTTTGCCAATTTCATCATTCCGAAGATAATTCAAGTAAAATTCATCTACCAAATTTACGTGAATATTATGCAAAAAATTTATTCTATAAAAGCAAAATCTCATAAAGAAAGAGATGATGATGATTATTTTGATAATTGACAGCTGAAATTAGAGAAGAGAATTAGAGTTGGTAATTAGCCAGCTAAATTTCTACCCTAATGTTCATATTCATGAAAACTAGAATTATACATTATGCTCAATACAGTTTTCAAAGATGCTATAATCAATCGTGAAAAAACATTATCTATTCTCAAAGGACCGAATTATGAAAAAATCATACAAAAAGCAAAGGAAAATTGGATTGATTATAAACCAGAAAAACAAGAAGTAGTTTCTGCAGGTATTGATAGTAGTTTCAACAGTACAAAATTTCAGGGTGCAGAATTATGGGCAGTGACAGCAGTATCGATAAAAACAGATGGAGAGATAA
>CAYVQV010000193.1:0-1219 GCA_964454035.1 uncultured Candidatus Nitrosopelagicus sp.
AAAAAAGAATAACTGAAGAAGGAAAAGATTGCATAGGAGATCTTTATATAACAGCGGATGCTGGAAGGCTTGGTGCATTTCAAGCAAAAGGAATGTTTCAAAGAGGAGCAAGTTCAAAAGCTATAAAAGCTGTTGTTCCAGCAAACTTTAGAACTTCTTATTGGATTGGAATAGCTAAGCGAGCAAGAATAATTTATTATTCTCCTGAAAGAGTAAGTGCAAATGATCTAAAAGGTTTGACCTACGAAGATTTAGCTAATCCAAAATGGAAAAGCAAAATTGTAATAAGAAAATCTAATAATGTTTACAATCAATCTCTTGTTGCCTCATTAATACAAAATAATGGCAAAAAGAAAACTGCAGAATGGGCAAAGGGTGTAGTGGCAAACATGGCTAGGGACTCCAAAGGAAACGATAGGGCTCAAATTTTAGCTGTAGCAGCTGGTGAAGCCGATCTAGCTGTCGCTAACACATATTATTTAGCATTAATGTTATCTGGAAAAAAAGGAAAAGAACAACAAGAAGCTGCTAAAAAAGTTAAACCATTCTTTCCAAACCAAGATGGAAGAGGCACTCATATGAATATTAGTGGTGGAGGAATATTAAAACATGCTCCAAATAAAGCTAATGCAATAAAACTACTTGAATTCTTATTAACTAAAGAAGCTCAAGAGCACATAGTTAATAATACATTCGAATACTCAATGATTGATGGAGTTGAGCCACATAAATTAGTAGCTCAAATGGGATTAGGATTTAAACAAGATCTTAAAACTAAAGTTTCATCATATGGAAAAAAACAAGCAGATGCATTAGAGGTAATGTTGGCTGCTAAATGGAAATAACTTTAAGTTTTTATGATAATGAAAGTAAAAAGATCATGGTAACAAAAAAGTTTGAACCGCATTTACTAGATATTAATTATAATAATTCTTCTAAGGCATGTGATCCATGTGCTGAGGAGTGTAAAAAAATTAATAAAAAAGTGAATAATAGAAAGTTGTCTGAAATTAAAGATGAAGAAGTTGCACATATCTTCCTAAACATTTTTGAAAATAAGGCATAACTATTCTATAGAGGAAAGTACTCATAACTCATTAGGTTTTTACCCACCTACATGATTATGAGTACTTAAAGTTAAAAGGGTAAATATGTTTTTTAAAAAAATAAATATTTGGTATATAAGTTCATTTTTAATATCATTAATTGTAGCAGTTCC
>CAYVQV010000194.1:0-1215 GCA_964454035.1 uncultured Candidatus Nitrosopelagicus sp.
CCAGCATTCTTGTTGCCAAGTTTAGTCTGTAATCCATTATCTAACTAAGAATGTCGAATATATAAGGCATATAAGTTATAGTATAACAATTAAGACATTTTCTAACTAAAAAATATGTTTATATCTGTCTAAATGATAAAAACATTACAAATTGGACATTTTAGATATGAAGATTCTCAGTACATTACTCAATAACTGTAGAGAATCTGATAGACAAATTGGAAAAAAGATTGGAATTTCTGGTGGTGCAGTTAGAACCAGAATCAACAAGATGGAAAAATCAAAACTTATTGAGGAATTTTGTATGAAGGTTGAACCACCAGTACTAGGTCAAAATATTGTATACGTTGTAGTAAATGGGCAAGACATTGAAAAAATAATGAAACAAGTCAAGCTTGTGGGTCTTCCTTTTGTTATAGTTCCATGTGTTGGTGGAACAACTGTATGTGGAATTGTTGTAAAAGAAGACGTTGAACAAAAAATTGAACTTTTAGAGAATCTAATGAAAGATATTCGTGTACTTGCAATTTTTGAAGCAGATAACACGGAGATTGATTATAACATTACAAAAACAGATCTACAAATTCTAAAGGAGTTGATAAATGATCCCAGACAAAAAATAGAAGATTTATCTAAAAATACAAATCTTTCAACAAAGACAGTAAATAGAATTTTAGAAAAATTTGAGAAAAATGATTCTATCCAATTCACCTTAGTCTATGACCCTAGTAAAATTGAAGGATACATTCCATATGCAGTATTGTCTGTAGTTGATGGAAACAATTTGAAAGTAGTTCTAAAAAATCTAGAAAAACAGTTTTCTGATTCATTTATGATGATACCATTTTTGGCAAAAAATCAAATTGTTTTATTTTTGTATAGTGAGAACATTTTCCAAATGGATGAAATGACTGAAAAAATTAGAAATGTAGAAGGAGTATTATCAACTGATCTCTTTATACCAAAAAGAATTAACATGCCAAAAAAATGGATGGAAAAATCTATAGAATTACTAACAAAATCAGAAAAATTACATATAATGTATAATTGAGAAATTATTATGAAAAAGAAAAAAATCTATGAAGGAAAAATTATTGGATTAAATGTTTATGATCTAACAATAGAGAAAAGAAAAGTAAAAAGAGAAATTATTGAACATCCAGGTGCTGCTGCAATGTTAGCATTTGATGAAAAAGGGAAAATCATTTTGGTAAA
>CAYVQV010000195.1:0-1211 GCA_964454035.1 uncultured Candidatus Nitrosopelagicus sp.
ATACATACTTGAATTTCCATCAAATACATAATCAGTTGATACATAAATCAAAAATTTATCAAGTATGGAACATTGCTCTGCAATTATCTGCGTTGCTTTTGTGTTAATATCAAATGCCATAGACTCTTCTTTTTCACACGAGTCTACTCCAGTCATTGCACCAAGATGAATTACTACGTCTGGTTCTGTTTCTAGTAAAACATTTGAAATTATTTCATGATTTAGTAAATCCATTTTTGTAGGGATTCCAAATTCTGGCTTTGATTTATTGTAACAAGAGAATACTTTGTGCAAACTAGACAAATCTTTCACAAGTTGATGCCCAACTAATCCTGCTGAACCTGTTACTAAGATTTTCAATTTTACCAGTCAAGTGTCCATGGTTGGGGATGAAGTGTCTTTTCATCAGCAAGTGGTTCCCACCATTCAGTATTATCTAAATACCAAGATACAGTTTCTTTGAGAGCAGCATCAAAATCAAACTTTGGTTTCCATCCTATTTCATTTTGAATTTTTGAAGAATCAATAGAATAACGTCTATCATGACCAGGTCTGTCACCTACATACTCTATCAAATCATTTGATTTATCCATTAAACCTAAAATTTTTTCTACTATAGTTTTGTTTGATATTTCATTCCATGATGTAATGTTATAGATTTCTCCATGTTGGCCATTTTTTATTAAAGATTCAATTGCACCAACATGATCCATTGCATAAATCCAACTTCTAATCTGATTACCGTCTCCATAAAGTGGAACTTTGAGGTTTTTTTGTGCGCGAATAATGGTTTTTGGAATAAGTTTTTCTGGAAATTGATATGGACCAAAATTGTTTGTGCATCTAGTGATTATACATTTAGTTCCGTAAGTTTTTGCATAAGAACCAACTAAATGATCAGCTGCAGCCTTTGTTGCTGAGTATGGATTACTTGGTTTTAAAAGTGATTTTTCACTAAATGACTCTTGATTTTCTGCATCACCGTATAACTCGTCAGTTGATATGTGAATGAATAATTTTTCGTGTTTTCTTGCGGCTTCTAATAATGAATGTGTTCCTAAAATGTTTGTCTCCAAAAATTGTTTTGAATTTGAGATACTTCTGTCTACATGAGTTTCAGCTGCAAAGTTTACTATAAGATCTACATCTGATGTTAATTTGTCTATAACTTCAGAATTTTTTATATCATCTTGTACAAATTGATAATTTGT
>CAYVQV010000196.1:0-1186 GCA_964454035.1 uncultured Candidatus Nitrosopelagicus sp.
AAATCAGATACTAACATAAGATATCTTTGATCAACTTCTAGACCTTGATCTTCAAGAGTTGAAGAAAGTTCATTAATTAATGCATTTCTAGCTGCTTCAATTCCAAGAGTTTCAGCAATTTCAGCAACATTATTTGTTCTAACGTTTTCTTTATCAATACCGACAACTTTGAGAACATCAGAAAGATTTGAACCAGTAGTTTGAATTACCCATTCGTTATCTTTCTTGATTATTGTAACTCTTTTAACATCTTTTACACCTTTTACAGTAGTTTTTAGAACTTTATTTCTTAATGCAATTACAGTTGGTGCATCAGATTCTTCATCTACTAATTTTAAGAGTATGCTATCTCCTAATACCTCAGTTTTAAATTTCTTGTTAGATTCTAATTTTTCTACAATATTATCAATTGTACAACCTCGATCTGCTAGCTTTTTTGAATTAATATTTAGATTTATTTTTGTTGAATAGTCAGTATCAGTATTTATTAACAAATCTTTAACTGATGTTTCTAAAATATTTCGAGCAACTTCTACTGCTTTCAGTTGATCAGTTTTAGATTCTTTATCAAGATAAACATCCATAGTTGGTGTAACTGGTTTTTTCCGTGCATCAACAAGTTCTATTAATCTTGGTAAACCAAGCGTAACGTTTCTTTCTGCAATTCCTGCAAAATGAAAAGTTCTAAGGGTCATTTGTGTACCTGGCTCACCTATTGATTGTGCAGTCACAATTCCAACAGCTTGTCCAGGTTCTGCTTGAGCATTATTATACAATTCTAATCCTTTTTTGGCTACTTTTTCTATTCCATTTTTACTAAGTTTTGAATTTTCAAAGCCATCTTTTACAGATTTTGCTAGTCGTGTGTTGAATGTTTTTGTATATTTTTTAACTACATCTGAAATTTCATCTTTAGTTGCGGCCTTGCCAGAATCTACAATTTCTTGAGATTCAACTAATCTATTAATATTAAATGCTTCACCATGATCACTTTTTGCAACATCAATCCCATCTTCACCATACAAAAATTGAATAATATGACCGTGTGGATCTCTTACTGTACCGTCATACTCTAGTCGTATATGTTCTAATGCATTAATCAATCTTCTTTGCATATATCCACTTTGTTGTGTTCTAACTGCAGTATCTACTAGTCCTTCTCGTCCTCCCATTGCATGGAAAAAGA
>CAYVQV010000197.1:0-1174 GCA_964454035.1 uncultured Candidatus Nitrosopelagicus sp.
TTACACTTCCAAATATTACAGGAACAGTATTAGTTGGAACTCAAGCTAATCCAGACTCCGCTGATGGTACTGCTTTAGGTTCTGCGTCATTAGAATGGTCAGACTTATTCCTTGCTGATGGTGGTCAAATATTATTTGGTAACGATCAAGAAATTACTCTTTCTCATAATGCTGATAATGGACTTATACTTAAGCACGTTGGAACTAGTGATGGTATAGAACCATCATTAACATTTCAAGCTGGTGATACTGATATTGCAATCAATGATGTTTTAGGTTCTATATTTTTCCAAGCACCAGATGAAGGTTCTGGAACAGATGCTATCCTAATTGCAGCTGGCATTGAAGCAGTATCAGAGGGTGATTTTAGTGCATCTAATAACGCAACTAAACTTTCATTTCTAACTGCTGCTTCTGAACTTGCTTCAGAGAAAATGTCATTAAGTTCTGGTGGTAATTTAGCTTTACCAACCGATGGCACTGTTCTTAGTTTTGGTGCAGATAGTGATGTTACTTTAACACACGCTGCTGATACAAGTTTAACACTTAATCTGATGATGGCTGCAACAACATTTGAACCTAGTGGTGATACTGCTTCTGGTGATAATGCTGCAATCGGTTATACTTCGGCAGAAGGCCTTATCCTAACTGGCCAAGGCTCAACTTCAGATATCACTTTCAAAAATGATGCTGATACTACCGTATTCACAATTCCGACAGGAACAGATGATATTCTTTTTCCAGATGATGCTAAGATATTGATGGGAGCTGCTTCTGATTTACAAATCTACCATGATGGATCACAATCATATATTCGTGATACTGCTACTGGTTCATTGCGTTTAACAGCAAATGAAGTATTAATTAATAATGCAAATGATGATGAAGCTTCAGCAAAATTTATCGAAAATGGTGCAGTTGAACTTTATTATGATAATACTAAACACCTAGAAACAGTTTCAGGCGGTGGTACACTAACTGGATCATGGGCAGTAACAACTTCGTTAAACCCTGATGCTTCAGATGGTGCAACACTTGGTACAACTTCGCTTGAGTGGTCAGATTTGTATCTTGCTGATGGTGCTGTCATAGGATTTGGTGATGATCAAGATGTAACACTTACTCATATGGCTGATACTGGACTGCAACTAAGTGGTTCAAGACAATTTCAGTT
>CAYVQV010000198.1:0-1173 GCA_964454035.1 uncultured Candidatus Nitrosopelagicus sp.
TGGTTCTACAACTGGTTCTGGAGTTGGTTCTACAACTGGTTCTGGAGTTGGTTCTGGTGTGGTTGTAGCTACAGAACTGCCACTTCCTCCACTATAAGTAAAAACTGTTTGTGCTTGATTTTTATTATAAATTACTGTAATTGTATATTCACCGGCTGTACTCATTTGTCCACCTGGACTTATAGTACTTGAAAAATCTCCATCCCTATCAATATCTACTTGATCAATTCTAACAAGTGAACCATCCTCTTTTTGTACTTTGATGACTACAGGCATTTTAAACTCAGAAATTATAGATTCTTTAACATGACCTGTAACTCCTATAATACCAGTTTCGCCATATGCTGGAAAATCAGTTTCTACTGAAATTGGCGGTACATTGCTCTGGGCACTAGCTGCACCAGTTAACCCATATGAAACAATTGATACGGCAAGTAATAAAATTGCAAATGTTCCAATTAATTGCATTTATGATAATGCAATATTGCACCTATTTATTATTGGAGGATAAAAAAATTGACAAAACTAGGACAAATTTTATTATAATTTAAATGAGAATACTTGTCAAATACATTACAAATAGTCCTAATCCAATACCAAGTATGATTGATGTGCTAGAAAGGGTATTTTCGTTCTCTTCTCGCATATACTGAATAATTGATACAACTACTTGGAAAATTGCACCAGCCCCTATTGATAAAAACACAACAGTTGCAAAAGGCGAATAAGAAAATCCTCCTATCCATGTACCAAAAATTGCTGGAGTTCCTGCAATAAGTCCAAGACAAACTAATCTCAAAACCATGGCTTTTGTTCTTGCCATTGGGGCAGCAATTGCAAATCCTTCTGTAGTATTATGAATAGCAAAACCCACAATTAGAAAAGTACTCAATGCAACCTGCCCAAATGCTATAGCGGCACCTACAGCCAAACCTTCACCAAAATTATGAAATCCTATTCCTACCGCAATCATCAAAGAAATTGCTAGTGGTTTTGAAATTTTGGAAAACTGTGATTTTTTGACTAAACTGTTTCCTATAGAAAATAGAATTAAGAATGATAATATGACTACAGTCATAATTAGTAATTGTCCATTAAAAATGTCTGAGAGGTGACTCTGAGAAATCTCTGATGCTTCTTCAATTGCATCAAAGGCTAAAAAGAGAAGTAATC
>CAYVQV010000199.1:0-1148 GCA_964454035.1 uncultured Candidatus Nitrosopelagicus sp.
GTGGGATTTTGGCTATAGAAAAATCAAAACAAATTATTCCAATTTTCGAAATTATTAAAAAACAAAGAACAAGAATCATACAAAATCTAAAAAAATATGATGCTTTTGATGTCTTTGATTCTAATGCAAATTTTGTATTATTTGATGCTAAAGGTGCTGACACACGAGTGTATAATGCACTAATTGAACAAGGAATATCTATTAGAAAACTTGGAAAATTAGCATCACACAAAGGATGTCTACGTGTAACAATTGGAACTCCTGATATGAACTCTAAATTTTTACTAGCAATACGTGATCTTATAGAATGACCAAAGAACTTTACATTTCTGATGATATGATTCAGAAAATACAGAAATTTGATTCAATAATTTTTGATTGCGATGGTGTTCTAGTTGATATTAGAAATTCTTATGATCATGCAATTAACAAAACAATTTCTGCAATAATGAATGAACTATTTGATGATGAGATTAATGATATTGTAACTTCAAAGATATTATATGGTTTGAAGGCTACAGGAGGATTTAATGATGAAGTTGCAATAGTTTATGCTGTTGTGATGACATTAGTTGCATCTAAAAAATCAAATATTGAATTTGAAAAATTAATTATTGATGTAATTGATAATGCTAATGAGTCTGGAATAAATTCTATTGATAATTATTTTACTAATCAAAATATAGATTTGACAGAAATTAAATTAAAACTAGATTATGAAAACTCTCGTAAAGTAAGTTACATACACAAAATTTTTAATCAATTATTTTATGGACCTACACTATATCAGGAAATCTTTAATGAAAAATCTCAATTTACTGAAAAACCATTAATTGATCTAGACAATATTGTTTTAGATGATAATCTTATGTCTAAATTAAAAAATAGATTTGGAACTAAAATCTCTACAGTTACTGGTAGAGGAAATTTTGCATTTTCATATTCAATGAAAAATTATCTAGATAATTTTGATATAAAAAATTCTGTATTTTTAGAGGATCATCCTCTGAGACTAGCAAAACCTAATCCTGAATCTCTAATAGAATCAATTTCTGGAATAAATTCTAAATGTTCTTTATACATTGGTGACTCGATGGAGGATCTCATGATGGTTGAAAAATGTAAAGAACATGGTTATGATGTATCAT
>CAYVQV010000200.1:0-1147 GCA_964454035.1 uncultured Candidatus Nitrosopelagicus sp.
TTAACCTCTAATTGAAAGTTATCTGTTCTAACTTCTACCCATTCAGTACCACCTAGACCCGGCATTGAACCATAATAATTAGCACCAGTATCAGTAGTTTCTAAAATCACACTACTTGCTTGATCCTTCATGATCAACTTATTTCCTGCGCCCGAATTGGGTTGAATTATTAGGTCAGCCATTTGTTTTGGATTATCCTACTAATGCTGCTATTTCATCATCAGTTAGACCTAAGTCTTTTAACTTTTGATTACCACTAGCTTTATCGGTTACCTGTTGTTCTAGTTTATTATTATGATCTTCAATTTCTTTAGCAACTACTATGGCTCTTTCTTCTCTTGCAGTTTCTTCCTCTGCTGTAAGTTCCACTTCTTTACCATCTGGAAATTCTGCATTATATATTATTTTATGTGACATAATTTCTCCTATATTTTGTATCCGTAAACAACCCAATGCCCATTTGCTTCAAAAGTACTAGTATGCATTGATAATCTTAAACCATGTTTAGGAGTAGTAGTATCTTGCATACCTACACCATGTGCTTGTCCTACATAACCTGTCTGAGAATAGTTTGATAGCCAATAGCACAGTTGTTTTTTTGCAGAATTAGGATCATAAAAGCTCATTTCAATATTTTGTCCTTCAAAGCCTGAATTACCATATTCATGTGTCCATGTGTTAATCATTCTAAAACCCTGTGTATCATTTTGCGCCCCATTGTTGAAATTTGCGGTAGCTGTCCATCTACCATTCCCACTGCTGGAACCCAAAAACTGACCATCCCACATACTATAGTAGGTATTAGTCAGAAGGTTATGGGAACTATCCAAATAGCCTATTTCTGTATAGGCAGTACCTTCTGATGCAAATCCGCCCATGAATAATTTATAGAATTTATAGGTAGAAGTAAAACATCCCTGAACATCAATATATGCTGATTGAGTAATAGCTCCAGAAGCAATTTTAACTGTATCATTAATTCCTGCTCCCCCACTTGTTATAGTTCCAAGTCTTGTTATATTATCCTGTACCGCATTAGATAAGGTGTCATTAGTTGCTACTAATTGTCCACCTACCGATAACGTTGCCATATTTACTCCTTATATTGTTAAACTATACTTAAATTTCCATTTACCGCCACAGTACC
>CAYVQV010000201.1:0-1146 GCA_964454035.1 uncultured Candidatus Nitrosopelagicus sp.
AGCTGAAGCACCTGCTAAAGAGGAAGTAGCTGAAGCACCTGCTAAAGAGGAAGTAGCTGAAGCACCTGCTAAAGAGGAAGAGAAAGAGTAATGCCTATAGAAAAGAAAGGTCATAAAGGCGTCAGTCCTAAGGTTAGTCAGTATTACAAAGTTGACGGTGATAAACTATCTAGAGAAAGAAAATCATGTGCCAGATGTGGTAGAGGTGTCTTTATGTCAGAACATAAAAACAGAAGAACTTGTGGAAAATGTGGCGATACAGAATTTATCTAGTAAAGTTTTTTCTTACGTATTTTAGAATTTTTCGTTTTAATTATCTCTAATTGTTGTAAAAGAAGTTCATCTAATTTTATATTAGATAATTGACTTGCATCCAATTTTACAGTGTTGGTGTCTAAAGTTATTTTAGATACAGGTAGTTTTTGTTCAATCCAAAGTTTTATCACTTTATCTTCTAATTTATAATCTCGAAATCCAGAAGGGAATCTTTTTGTAATATGAGATATGAGAGTATTATCATTAAAGACGGTTCTAGGCTCAAGAAGTCTAGTATTATCAGAATAAACATTTTCAAACAAATTACTAGAAATTTCATCAGAAAGTAATTCAGAATTTGACAAACGTGTTACTAATTCAAGATAATGAAGAAATTCATGTGCTAGAATTGCATGAATCGTTCCTTTAAGACCATATGCAACTAATGGAGCAGAAATTTGTATGACTACATGAATAGAATTATTGGTGATAAGTGGAATTGTCCTGGCATACAAAAGTCCAACATCAAAAGAATTTGTGTTTCCAGTCACTAGAATAGAAGGTTCTACATACATGATTGGATATTTTATGGAAGATGCATTTTCAATTCTCAAAATACCATCTAAAACCAATTGGAATCTTTTTTCAATTAGATCATAAATTGATTGTGAGATTAATTTTTTTTCTAAGGATTCAGATATTTTTTGAAGTGGGTTCATGCTAGTTTTTAAAAAATTAGTTAAAAAATGTGATTTCATTCATAAAGTTGACAAAATGTTTGACTTTAACATATACATGTACAATTTGATTTTAGAAAAGATAGATTAGTTATAGGAATCAAATAATTATGATTGTTCCAGTTTTAACTAAATGCTCAATTGCATTAACAAA
>CAYVQV010000202.1:0-1145 GCA_964454035.1 uncultured Candidatus Nitrosopelagicus sp.
TAGAGGATTCTACTTTATCCATGTGATTAGTCCAATTTTCACATTTAAAAGAGATATTATTAAAAAAATAAATATGAAAAATTCCAAAATCCGCATACTCAAAACATCTGTAGGAAGTGTTGGCAAAGTCACATTAATTAGAGAATTACAAAAGAATGGTGTATTTGTTATTGGCACAGACATGAATCCTATGTCCTCTGGCTTGTATATTTCAGATAAAAAATATGTAGTACCACATGGAGCCAACTCAAATTTTATACAAAGTATAATAGACATTTGTAAAATTGAAAAACCAAACTTAATACTGGCTAATGATGAATATGAAGCTCAAAGATTATCAGAAAATAAAAAATTATTTGAAGAAATGGGAATAATTTTATTTTGTTCTGATTTTGATGTTATCAAAACTTGTTTTGATAAGAATAAAACAAAGAAGTTTCTTAACAGTATTAATGTACCCACACCTAAAATTTTTACGTCTAAAAATGCACAATTTCCTTGTATTATAAAACCAAGTTCTGGTAGTGGTTCAGAAGATGTGTATTTAGTCCATGATGAAAATGAATTAAAATTTTACTTATCAAAAGTTGAAAAGGTTTCCAGCAATCCAATAATTGAAGAATACATCAAGGGAGATGAATTCTCAGTTGACATTCTTTCAGATTTAAACAGTGAGCCATTATCAATTATTCCTAGAATAAGAATCCAAACTGAATCAGGAATTTCAACAAAAAGTATTATAAAAAATGAAAAAACGATAATTAACTTTTGTAAAAAAATTTCTAAAGAATTAAAGCTTAAAGGTCCATCTTGCGTACAATGTATCAAAAATAAATCAGGAATAAAATTTATTGAGATTAATAATAGATTTGGTGGAGGTTCAATTCTTTCTATTTATGCCTGCAAATCAATTATAAAAAATTTAATAAAAATAGCCAATAAAGAAAAACCCAAAAGTGATTTTGAAGTAAACGATGGATTAACAATGTTGCGTTACTACAATGAGGTTTTTCTTAAGGAAAATGACATACTTAATCAAAATGAAAATATATAAAAGAAGTTTTTAGGAATTTGTATGAATTTAGAAAAGGAAAGATTATTGATTATAGCACCACATGCTGATGATGAGGTTTTAGGATGTTATG
>CAYVQV010000203.1:0-1144 GCA_964454035.1 uncultured Candidatus Nitrosopelagicus sp.
TTAATTTATTAAAAAATAGATGAGAAAAATATAATGAATCAAGAAAACTCTGAAAAATCGTGGAAACTCCCTTTATACAAAATCTATACTGATGATGAAGATGTTAACTTAATTACAAAAATTGTAAAACGTGGTTCCAATTGGGCAATTGGTCCTGAAATTGATGAATTTGAAAATGCTATTAGTGATTACGTTGGTGTTGATTATTCCGCTGTATTAAATTCAGGAACTTCAGCACTTCATGCAAGTTTGTTGGCATTTGGATTAGGTGATGGTGACGAAATACTTGTTCCATCATTTTCATTTATTTCGACAGCAAATTCAGTATTATTTGTTAATGCTACTCCATCATTTGTAGACATTGAAGAGGAGACGTTAGGTATAGATCCTAAATTGATTGAACAAAGTATATCCTCCAACACTAAAGCTATTATCCCAATGGATTATGGTGGTATGTCATGCCAAATTTCTGAAATAAAAGAAAATGCAGAGAATAATAATTTACTACTGATTGAAGATGGTGCTGAATCTCTTGGTTCATCTGTTAAAGGGAAAAAAGTTGGTTCGATTTCTGATGCAACAATTTTTAGCTTTTGTGGGAATAAGGTTTTGACAACTGGTGAGGGTGGTGCAGTAGTTACAAACTCTAGAGAAATAATTGAAAAAATAAAATTAATTCGTTCACATGGACGACTAGATCAAAAAAACTATTTCAATAATCCTTCTTCAGCACAGTACCTGGAACTTGGATATAATTGGAGAATGTCATCTATAACTGCAGGATTGGGAATTTCTCAATTAAATAAACTTGAAAAAATAATTAAAATGCGCCAGGAAAATGCTGAGTATTTATCATCCAGACTTTCAAAACTTTCTAAAGTCAAAGTACCATCTGCACCTATTGGATATGATCACATTTATCAGATGTATACAATTAGGCTTCCTGATAAAACTACTAGAGATTCTCTTCATGATTTTCTAACAGAGAGACAAATTTTCTCAAAAGTGTATTTTACTCCGATACATAACACATCATTCTATCAACAAAAATTTGGAATTGATAAAAATTTACTGCCTATAACTGAAAAGATTTCACAGCAAGTCTTAACGTTGCCATTATATCCTAATATGACAGCAGAAGAAA
>CAYVQV010000204.1:0-1143 GCA_964454035.1 uncultured Candidatus Nitrosopelagicus sp.
CAGCTTCGCCGTCAACTTCCCATCCCCAACGCGCTGCGTATCCCAAGTGCGCCTCGAGAACCTGGCCAACGTTCATACGGCTTGGCACGCCCAGAGGGCTGAGGATGATATCGATGGGCGTCCCATCAGCTAAATACGGCATCTCTTCTACCGGAAGGATCTTTGAGATCACGCCTTTGTTGCCATGGCGACCTGCCAGCTTGTCACCGACACTGATCTTGCGTTTTTGGGCAACGTAGACACGCACAAGCTGATTAACGCCTGGCGGTAGCTCTTCATCCTCCTCCCGTTTGAGCAGACGGACATCGGTTACGACTCCGCGTTCTCCGTGAGGGACCTTGAGCGAGGTATCGCGAACTTCGCGTGCTTTTTCTCCAAAGATGGCGCGCAGCAAACGCTCTTCTGGGGTTAGTTCGGTCTCCCCTTTGGGCGTTACTTTGCCAACAAGAACATCCCCAGGGCCTACTTCGGCACCGACCCGAACCACGCCCCGCTCATCAAGGTCAGCCAGGACATCATCAGCCACATTGGGGATATCTCGCGTGATTTCTTCGGGACCTAACTTCGTATCACGAGCATCGATTTCGTGCTCGTGAATATGGATCGACGTCAGGACATCGTCTTTCACGAGGCGCTCACTAATGATGATCGCGTCCTCGAAGTTGTAACCCTCCCAAGCCATATATGCGACAAGGAGGTTCTTGCCTAGGGCTAGTTCACCTTGGTCCGTAGAGGGACCGTCAGCAAGAATTGCTCCGGCCTTTACTTTGTCTCCCTCACGAACCGTGGGCTTTTGGTTGATACACGTGTCTTGGTTTGAGCGTTCAAACTTAAGCAGTTGGTGGCTTGTCTCTCCTGCCTTTTTGTATTCGACGCTGATGCTGGTTCCAGTCACTTCTGTAACCACTCCATCTTCGTCGGCGAGGAGGACGTCAGCTGCATCACCTGCTGCACGCGCTTCGATTCCAGTACCTACATAGGCGGCCTCTGAACGAAGCAGAGGCACAGCCTGACGCTGCATGTTGGCTCCCATGAGGGCGCGGTTTGCATCGTCGTGTTCAAGAAATGGAATCAACGCAGTTGCCACAGAAACAATTTGTTTCGGAGAAACATCCATGAGGTCGACTTCGTCAGCTGGTACGT
>CAYVQV010000205.1:0-1142 GCA_964454035.1 uncultured Candidatus Nitrosopelagicus sp.
GAGAATCGGTTATCAAATTTACCTATGCCCATGGATGAAAATAAGTCATATGGGTTCGTATAATTTTAGTGGTTCGATGCAAAGTCTGGCCAATCTGGATTTTGCAGGACACGGCATAGACAATGAAACAAGGGTGAAAGACTTTGAAAAACGTAGACGAAAAATCAAACAAGCAAGTAAGAAAAAGAAAAAAGGTTGATTACGTATTCGATGAAGGCAAATATTTAAGTGAAATATGGGATTCAATAGATAAGACCTATACTTCCCATTATGCTCAAAACAAAATACAGTCAACAGAATTTATTTCTGATGCAGGACATGGTGAAGGTTTCTGTATCGGTAATATAATTAAATACGCTCAGAGGTATGGAAAGAAGGGCGGATTTAATAGAAACGACTTGACAAAAGTCGCTCATTATGTTATTATTATGTTATACCTACATGATAACCATTATAAACGTGAAACTCAAGGAGAACACGATGAAGTTAAGTGAAAATACAGTAGGGTTCTTAAAGAACTACGCTACTATAAATCAAAGTTTGGAATTTCGTGAGGGAAACCTTCTTAGGACTGTTTCTCCACTAAACACTATTCTCGCCTCAGTAGAGATTAGTGAGGACTTCCCAAAGACATTTCCAATTTACGAATTGAATCGTTTTCTTGGAACTCTGTCTTTGTTCAATGATCCAGATTTGGATTTTACAGAAGAAGGTGTGACTATTTCAGATCCTTCACATGAGGCACAATATCGATATTGTGGAAGTAGTTCAATGTTCCAAACACCACCTGAGAAAGATATTTCCTTTCCAGATCCAGATGTTGAATTCACTCTTGAAAAAGATGTATTCAAAAAGACCATTAACGCTGCAAACACTCTTGGACTTCCAGAAGTAGTTGTAGAAGGTAATGGAACTGAAACTCGATTAGTTGTATCTGATACTGGTAATACATCTTCAGATCGATTTTCAACTGGTGTCGGCCCTACCGATAAAACTTTCCGAATGATCTTCAAGACTGAAAACTTGAATAAAATTATGGAAGGAACTTATGATGTGAAACTATCATCAAAACGAATTTCCCATTTCAATAGGACAACAGATTCGTTACAGTATTGGATTGCACTCGAGCAGAACTCTACTTT
>CAYVQV010000206.1:0-1134 GCA_964454035.1 uncultured Candidatus Nitrosopelagicus sp.
GAGTAGAAACTCCGTCAGAGTCCTTGTCTGATACTTGTATTCTTGGTGCATCAACTCCAGTAAGATCGCCGGTCATTATCATTGTGACTGAGTCGGACAAGTGTGTTCGACTTGGCCAATCACCATATTGATCTGCTTCGTTCTGGTTGATAGTTCTGTATTCGACGTCTCCGGTGTATACACCTGGATCACCTTCTTCTACTTGTACTCTATAGACTGCATTGTTAATTCCACTTGAATGGAATGACATGAAGTCAATATAGAATGCTGCTTTTTAGGTGATTGTTGAACATTGTGTTTCACAAGCGTCTGGATAGAAGTTTACATAAATTGTGTCATTGTCAGCATCTGAAATATCACCAGTACCGGTCGTAAAGAGCTCGGTAATGTTTGAATTTCCAGATGTTGCTTGTGCATCAATTAATGCTGTTTTGAATCCAGCATTTTCGTCTTGGATTACGATGTCTACATCACTAGGTGCGGTACCGAATAATCCGCTAACATCCCAGTACATAATCATGGCACCTCTGTGTTGGGTACCATTATTTGCTGTGGCATGTGCGTTTGTATCTTCGTCATCTAGAACACTGTCATTGTCGGAATCTAATCCTTCAGCCATTGCTCTAAAGTCGTTTACATCAATACCTGTGTCGATTGCTAAACCAGCAGTGAAAGTAGATCCTACTGTCAAGTTGTTAGCTGTTCCTGCATCATTGGTTCCAATGAATGCAATTCCGGATGAGCTATCTACAGTTGCTGTAGCGCTTGCTCCGCCTGCTAATTCAACTGCAACAGTTCCAGTTAGTGTCAATGGTGTACCAACATGGATAGTTGGGATATACTCATCTTCCTCACTGAATAAAATGTCCTCATCAGCTGTATTGTTTAGATTTCTGTCTGCATCAGTTAATGTAATGGTCATCGTCTCACCCGAGTTCCATTCGTCACCGATTTCTTCTTCAGCGAAATCTATGCTGGCTGTACTATAGCCAACTAATATAGACTGTTGTGTATCATTATAATCTACTGTTGCTACTGTTCCTCTTACTGCATTTGTTCTAACTATGATGTTAGCTTTGTCAGCATCGTCAATGTTTGTGAATACACCAGTGTTTGTTGATGTTTCATAAACTG
>CAYVQV010000207.1:0-1128 GCA_964454035.1 uncultured Candidatus Nitrosopelagicus sp.
TTATTGTTTTTCTGGTAAGATAAACTCCTCATCTGATTCCCATTCTTCTGCGTCTTCTCTAGACCTAATACCTCTTAAGTCTTTTTTTATCTTTCTACTACTTCTATTTATTTGTTTCTTCGGTTTTTTGATTTTAAAATCCTCATGAAATTCATCTACTTCTTGGATCTCCATCTTGTCTTCCTTTTTGTTTATTTCGTTATTACCAAGCGCCAGTAGAGCTCTCGGAACCATGATACAACTTCCCTCTTACAAAAGTATTAAATGAAAGGGAGATTCTATCTTTAGTAGCGTTTTCATTTGGAGGCACCGAATGGCGTAACCATGATGGAAATATAACAAGTTCTCCTTCCGAAACAGGAAAATATGTTGTAACAGAATTCCACTGGTTCCAGTCCTTATATTCAAAAACTAACGTATTTTTTATATCGGCATTAGGATCAATAAAGCAAATAGAATCACCTTCCTGCGTTGATATATAGAAAACTCCACTTAAAATACTATTTGAATGATTGTGAACATGATGAAATCCGCCTGGCTTGGTTAAATTTAACCATGATTGTGTAATATACATCTGTATGTCTTCTTTTTGGGGGTATATGACTTCTTCAATATATCCTAGAATCTGTTTATCACAAAATTGTTTTATTTCTTTTAATCTACTATTAAAGATGTACTGATCACTTGAATTGAAATTACCAACATTTATATTCAGTCTTTCTTTGAGAATTTCATCAATGTCATGTTCTTCTTCCACAGATGGGGCCGATTCTCTCTTTGCCATATACACAGGTGTTGCAAATATTCCTTTTGCTTTGTTTTTCATATTCATTTAAAATAATTTAAGTTAATAACAACTCTATACTCCGCATCAGTACATAATACTGCGGCGTGTTGAATTTCATTAGAATATGATACTAATCGATTTGCACGGCATTCTATTTCTGTACCATCTTCCAAAATCGTTGGGCCATTAGTTGTATTCATATAAAAAATTGAAGTAGTCATTGATTCAGAACTTGAATTTTCTTCTTTATTACCATCAACATGAAATAAACTTCTTTTATTTTCTTTTTGTGGTAATGTAAGATTGGCTACAATTCTACAAAACGCGAGAGGATCGATTGC
>CAYVQV010000208.1:0-1113 GCA_964454035.1 uncultured Candidatus Nitrosopelagicus sp.
TCATGATCTAAGATGCATGGATGGATCTAATAGTTGATCGCTTAAAATTACTTGAGTATTCAGTTAATCATAGTTAAAACCTGAGAAGATTCAAAGTTTATTTTATTTTGAATATTGCAAATAATCAGTTGCTATTATAGTTTTTTTAGAATTCACCTCAAGACTATGATATTCTACTTCAATATTTTTATGCATGAAAATATAATTAATTTGAGTTTGTTGAAAAAAACCAAAAGTGGTAAATAATGTTGGGAGAGTTAGACACATGTGAAGTAATATTTTCCAGATATGACACAGATAAAAATAAAAAATTTCATAATTATTCAAGACAGTATGAAGAACTGTTAAAACCGTATAGGGAGGAAAAAATTAAATTTTTAGAAATTGGTGTTTTTTATGGAGAATCACTTAAAGCGTTTCGGGAAGTATTCAAAAATGCAGAGTATATAATTGGCTTAGACACTAATCAAAATTGTAAAACATGTGAAAATAAGGATGATGACATATACGTAGAAATTGGTGACGCTACAAGTAATAATGTAATTAACAGTATCATAGAAAAATATGGTAATTTTGATATTATATTAGATGATGGTAGTCACAAGAATAAAGATGTCATCAAGTCATTTGAGTTATTATTCCCTTTAATGAATGATGGTGGTTTATACATTGTAGAAGATACAATATGCTATAAAGATTCAGATTCTATTGATACAAATTATCCAAATCATTTAAATTATTTTTTTAAATTTACAGAATTTTTAAATCAATGGAGATTTGATTCAATAAGTGGTCTGAAAGATCATTGTGTTGATCCTTTTAAAATTATGAAAAAAACGGACAATGTTTTTGAATATTCAATAGATAAAATAGAATATGGATGTTCATATATTGCTATAAATAAAAAACTAAGAACACATTGGATGAAATAATTCTAACTGCATATCTCAAGGCCGAAATACAATAATCTATCAGATCTAAGGAATAATGTATGAAATATGAGATTAAATAGTCATGGGTAAAGATAAATACCAAAAACGAGCCTGTAGGCATCATGGAATATGAAATTAAAAAGAAGATCCATATTACATGCCCTCATTGTGAAAAAGCAAT
>CAYVQV010000209.1:0-1113 GCA_964454035.1 uncultured Candidatus Nitrosopelagicus sp.
AATAAAACGTACTTGGCCTTATGTAAAAAAATTATTCAATAAAAAAAAACTTAATCTTAAAAATTTTAAATACGTTACTTCAATCGAAGAAGCTTTAAAAAATGCTGACTTTATTCAGGAATGTGCAAGTGAAAATTATGCAATAAAAACTAAATTAATGAGCACCATTGGAAAATATACAAAACCAAATGCCATTATTTCATCAAGTTCATCAGGTTTGCTTCCAACAAGAATTTACTCCAAATGCAAAAATCCAGCCCGCACAATGATTGGTCATCCATTTAACCCAGTTTATATGTGTCCTGGTGTAGAAATTGTTCCTGGAAAAAAAACTCAGAAAAAATTTCTAAATAAAGCTAATAAATTTTATAAATCAATATCAATGAACCCAATCATGGTTAAAAAAGAACTGCCAGGTTATTTAGCAGATAGACTTCAAGAGGCTTTATGGAGAGAAGCTCTACACATAGTAAATGAAGGTTACGCCTCGACTAAAGACTTAGATAGAGCCATTGAAGATGGACCAGGTTTAAGATGGTCTTTAATGGGTATATTTTTAACTTACCATTTAGCAGGAGGAAAAGCTGGAATGAAACATATGTTAGAACAATTTGGACCTGCTTTAAAACTTCCTTGGACCAAATTAAAAGCACCAAAACTGTCAAAAAAATTATCCTCTAGAGTTATTAAAGGCACCAGCAAGCAAGCAAAAGGAAAATCTGTTGCAATGATTTCAAATATCAGAGATGAGTACTTGGTTAATCTCCAAAAACTTAGAAAAAAATTTGAGAAAAGAATAAGATAATTTACGGAGCTTAGTTTTAATTTTTTAATAACTCTGCAATATTTTTATCCAGCTTTAACTCAAAATTTTTGTCGTTACCTGGATTTGCTGAACAATGTCCATAAGGTGAATCTATAGGTCTTAAAGAAGAACGAGATATAAACTTATTTTCATACATATTATCCTCAGTTCTAAAATATAAATCTTGATTACATGGCATTAAAATTGTTTTTGCTCTTATTGATTTAAGAGCTTTAATATAGTTGTTTTTATGCAATGGACCTTTGCTTATGTCATTTGATTGCCATGTTTGTAATTTTGATAACAGA
>CAYVQV010000210.1:0-1108 GCA_964454035.1 uncultured Candidatus Nitrosopelagicus sp.
TGGTTCTGGGTATGTTGAAATCTAATTTGAGCATATAGAGTGTTGCTATAGCTTATTAAATATTGACTATTATGTTAATGAGAAGATTTTTTAAAATTTTCTATATTGTATTTTTTACTCTAGCTTTATTGTCTTCTAAAGCTTTAGCTGCACCTACATTCGTTGATATTTTTAGTGTAAACTCTGAAGAGACAAAACCAAGAGGATTCACATTTAACAATGATGGTACCAAGATGTTTGTTGTGGGCTGGAAGGAGGATGAGGTTTTTGAATATACATTAAGTACAGCTTGGGATATCACTTCCACTGTCACTTTCGTTGATAGTTTTGATGTAGCAGCTTCAGGTGAAGATAGTCAAGTAAGGTGTGTAAAATTTAATTCAGATGGAACTAAGATGTTTGTTTTGGGTTCATTAAATGATTCAATTTATGAATATACATTAAGCACAGGCTTTGATGTCGCTTCCACTGTCACTTTTGTTGATAGTTTTGATATCAGTTCTCAAGAAGAAGACGCAAATGGTTTACAATTTAACAATGATGGAACCAAGATGTATGTTGTGGGTGATGAGAATGGTGGTGATATTTATGAATATACATTAAGCACAGGTTTTGATATCACTTCCACTGTCACTTTCGTTGATAGTTTTGATGTCAGTTCTCAAGAGACACAACCAATGGGATTAGCATTTAGCTCAGATGGAACTAAGATGTTTGTTACGGGCTGGATTGGTGATGATATTAATGAATATACATTAAGCACAGGTTTTGATATCACTTCCACTGTCACTTTCGTTGATAGTTATAGTGTAAGTTCTCAAGATTCAGAACCGTCAAGTTTAGAATTTAGCTCGGATGGATCTAAGTTGTTTGTTTTGGGTGCAAATGATGTAGATGTTAATGAATATACATTATCTTGTTACTACGGCGTTGTTAATTGTATGGACCCAACATCTGATAAAGATGATGTAGCTTCGGTTGAAGCACAAACTGAATCTGCAAAACAACTTATACAACATACCACATATCCAGTATTGAATCGTATGGAATGGTTAAGAAGAAATAATAACAATAGTAATTTAACTAATCAAAATATTAAATTTCAGTT
>CAYVQV010000211.1:0-1097 GCA_964454035.1 uncultured Candidatus Nitrosopelagicus sp.
TTTCTTTTTATTATTTTTCTTTTTATTATTTTTTGTATTTGTTCTCTAATTTTCTATATTTTGACAATTCTACAATATCATTAAATTGATCAAATTTTACTAGTTTTTCTTTCATTTTGTTAGTGGTTCCTTTATTTTTTAATTCTTGTAAAATTTTTAGTGTAGCAAAAGTATTTGCATATAAAATTGAAAGTGGATATAATACAATTTTGAACCCAATTTTATGAAGTTCTGAGGATGAAACAATTGGTGTAGCACCACCTTCTATCATATTTGCTACGAGTGGGGCTTTAATTTCATTTCCAATTTTTTTCATTTCATCTATTGATTTTGGGGCTTCTACAAAAATTACATCCGCACCAATTTTCTTGTAATATAATCCACGTTCTATTGCTTTATCTAGACCTTCTGTTGCCCTAGCATCAGTTCGTGCAACTATAATGAAATCTTTGTTAGTTTTTGCATCTATAGCAGAGCCAAGTTTCTCACCATATTCTTCTTTTGTGATTACATCTTTTCCTTTCATATGTCCACATCGTTTTGGCCATTTCTGATCCTCAAGAAAAATCCCAGAAACTCCTGAATTTTGTAATTCTTGAACTAATTTTCTTACAGTTAATGCATTTCCATATCCTGTATCAACATCTACAATCAATGGGACTGAAATTGCATTTGAAATTCTTCTTGCATTATCTATTGTCTCTGTGGCACCTATGAATCCATAATCTGGCATACCTAACATTGATGCTGATGTTCCATATCCTGTTTGAAACATTGCATCAAATCCTACTTTCTGGGCAATTTTTGCACTTATTGCATCATAAACACCTGGAATAACAAGAGGTTTTGATTTATTATTGATTAATTTTCTAAGATTTTTCATAAATTTTAGTTCTTACTGTTTTATTTATTAATTAATTTACTTTGTTTTTTTACCTGAATTCTTTGCAATATCATTAATTTTATTTAATTCAGTTTCAAGAAATTTCTTATATTTGTCAACTTCATGATTTGTCATTCTATTGACATTTGTGCTCAATAAGTTACCTAATATGGTGATTCTTTCCAAAACATCCATTCCCATAAATTTACCCATA
>CAYVQV010000212.1:0-1095 GCA_964454035.1 uncultured Candidatus Nitrosopelagicus sp.
AAAATCGTAAAGTCATTTCAGAAGAAACTTTTGTAATTGTTGCATCTAGAATTGGAAGGAATAACCAGAAAGTAATTTCAGGATTTATATCAAATTTGAAAAATAAAGAATTTGGAGAATCTCCACATAGTATAATCATACCTGGAAGATTACATTTTACAGAATCAGATGCAATCAAAACTATGACAGAATGTTTAGATGGACCAACAGATAATTCAGCAGATGTCAAGAGTATTTCTGAACAGATGATTGAAAAATATGTTCCAATGGTTAGAGATGCGCTAGAGGAAATCAAACCGCATTATGAGAATCTTAAAGAATACGAGGATGTTTTGATAAATGCAAAATTGTATATCGATGATGCAGAAAATTTTTTAAAAGAAGGAAAAAAAGAGTATGCAGTATTAAGTATAGGTTATGCTGATGGCTTAGTAGATGCATTACGTATTGCAAAAGGTTTTGACCCAAAAATGTGATAACGATGAGTTGAAATTGGACATAACATGAATGAAAATGATATGAAAACACTTGAAGAAATACAAAATTCCTCATCAAAAATTGTTTTAGCAGGAGGAGTTTTTGACATAATTCACCCAGGACATATCAATACATTGAATGCCGCAAAAAAACTAGGAGATGTTTTAGTTGTTGTTGTGGCAACAGACAAAACAGCAATTAAAATGAAAAAACGTGAGCCATTACATAGTGCTCAATTAAGACAAGAATTAGTTTCATCATTAACTATGGTAGATTTATGTATAATTGGAGATGAAGAAGATATTTTTAAAACAGTTGATTTGGTAAAACCACAGATAATTGCCTTAGGTTATGATCAAACACATCAAGAAAAATTCATTACAGAAGGATGTAAAAAAATTAACTTGAATATCACAGTAGCGAGATTAGAATCTCCAAGACCGGAAACTTCAAGTTCAATAATTCAAAAAGAATACGGTAAAGATATTCACGGACTTTAAGAGAAATTATCTAAGATTGAAATTTTGACTTTAACATTTGATTTATTACCAATTTTTAATGCTTTTCGTATATTATTTTTTGAAATAAATTCAACAATTGTTGTATCATGATGAGTTC
>CAYVQV010000213.1:0-1084 GCA_964454035.1 uncultured Candidatus Nitrosopelagicus sp.
TACCATACTTTCCAGTTTGTGCACAATGTAACAGGTTGTATGTTGCAGAAGCAACAGAATATCTATGTGATGAAAGAAAGGTTAGTTACAAATGTCATGATGCAGAAATTGGTGGAAAAATTATCAAAGGTTGTGGACATGAAGGAGAAGCAGATATTAGAAAAGATCTAGGAAAATTAGCCTGGAAAGTAGAATTTGCTGCAAGATGGAGTGCGTTTGATATTAGATTTGAGGCATATGGAAAAGACATCATGGATTCAGTTAAAGTCAACGACTGGGTAGCAGATGATGTTTTGAATTTTCCACATCCTCATCATATCAAATACGAGATGTTTTTAGATAAAGGTGGAAAGAAAATATCAAAATCACTTGGAAATGTAGTAACATCTCAAACATGGTTAAGATTTGGCACACCAGAATCAATACTACTATTACTCTACAAACGAATTACAGGTGCTAGAGAATTAGGATTTGAAGATATTCCATCACTTATGGATGAATATAATGAATTAGAAAAAATATTTTTTAATAAAATAAAAATCGATAATGAAGCAAAATTAGTCAAATCAAAAGGATTGTACGAATATGTAAATCTCCTAAATCCACCAAAACAAATCCCACCCCAAGTAAGTTATAGACTACTTTTAGAATTATGTAAGATTTTCAAAGAAGATAGAATTTCACGAATAAATAAAAAATTAATTGATTATCATGCAATTAAAGAAACAAACTCTGAAATTGATAAACTAATTGAAATGGCAGGAAATTTTGCTGATGAGTTTGACATATCTGATGAAATAGAGATGGACATAGATTCAAAGATGAAAGTTGCATTAGGTAAACTAGTAATTCTCTTAGAAAAAGATGAAGATGTTGAGGATCTACAAAATGAAATATATCAAATTGCTAAAGAAGATGATATAGAACCAAAAGAATTTTTCAAAGTACTTTATCAGATAATTTTATCAACCACTAGAGGTCCTAAAATTGGTCCATTCATTTTAGATATTGGAAAAAAGAATGTGGCAGAGAAAATTGGACGATATGTGAGATAAATGGCTCACAACGAACACAATAGACAAAA
>CAYVQV010000214.1:0-1079 GCA_964454035.1 uncultured Candidatus Nitrosopelagicus sp.
CCAAAAATCATTCTAAATCTAGTCAAACATCATTACTTAAAATCCTATCAAAAATGATACAACAAATAGTGCACCTGCAATTCTACTAAAATAAAGTGTATTTGTCATAGAACTAAGTAACATATTTTCAGATTTTTGAGAATCTTTCAGATGTAGTATGGCCAGAATTAAAAAGGGCTTAGCTAGAAGTACGATTAAACTATACACGGGAAATAATCCAGTCATAACTCCAAAAATTATTACACCATATATGAGAATTGGAAAAACAGAGAACGTTTTGACTGAATTTGATTTTCCAAAAATAATTATTAAAGTTCTCCTACCTTTTTCTTTATCTACATCATGATCAGGAATTGATGTTACAAACAAAACTAGTGAAGATAAAAGTCCTACAACGATTCCTGCAAAAATTGAGAAATCATCAATACCTTGTGATTGAATAAAAAATGTTCCAACTACAATAAGTGTTCCTTTTATTGTAACAAAAACTTCTGCAAGTCCCCAGTTTACAATTTTTGTAGAATAGAAATAAACAGAGAGAATAGCAAATCCTAGAATCAATCCAATTGTAATTCCAAATATCATAACAAAGTATATTCCAATAATAGCCCCAAGAATCAAAAATCCAATTCCAGCTAAATAGACCGATTTTGGTTTAAGCAATCCTTCAGGCAGTACACCAGTTCCACCGCTCATTTTAGTTCTTTTGGTTTTTGTATCTATTCCACGTTTGAAGTCCCAATAATCATTCAGCAAATCTACACTAGCATGTAAAGAAATTACACCTGCAAATGTCAAAAGTGCATGAAAAATATCAATTGATGACCCAGCATACCATGCAAGAGATAGTCCCAATGACACAGAAATAACAGACGCTAAAAGAAATTTTATTCGTATTGCACGTAACCAGACAGAGAGCATTAGATTAACGACTCAGCATCAACACTGACTGGTTTTCGTCCATTGAACCCAGAATCTTTTTCATGCCAAAATTTAATTTCTGTTTCACCATCTTTCCAACAAAGCCATACTTCTTCATCAAATCTTTTTGAAGGAAAGTCTAAGAGACCTTGATCCAG
>CAYVQV010000215.1:0-1078 GCA_964454035.1 uncultured Candidatus Nitrosopelagicus sp.
ATTTTCTCAATCAACTCTTGTCTGTCAATGTGATGTATCTAACAAAGAAGAAGTTAATTTAATGAGCAAAATTGTTCTTGACAAATTTGGAAGAATTGACATTCTTGTTAATAATGCAGGTTTTGTAATTTATGGTAAAGTTAATGAATTAACATCTGAAGAAATTGTATCTCAGATGGAGACAAATTATTTTGGGATGATTTATTGTACAAAAGCATTTTTACCTCAAATGCTAAAACAACATTCTGGACACATTGTTAATGTTGCATCAGTTGGTGCAAGTTTTAGTGTACCTGGAGTATCATCATATTGTGCAACTAAGTTTGCAATGTTGGGATTTTCAGAAGGTCTTCGTCATGAACTTTATGGTACTGGTGTAGGATTAACTGTTGTCAGTCCGATAATGGTCAGAACACCATTATTTGAGCATCCTTCATTTGCTAATTTTTCAAAATTTTCAACTGGTATATCACTTAGTTCTGAAACTGTGGCAAAAACAATTATCAAAGCTTCTAATTCATCAAGACTCGAAATAGTTGTTCCATCAGTAGCTAGAGCAGCAATTTGGTTCAAGCAAACATTTCCGTTTCTTATCAATCCTATAATAGGTCGTATGTTTAGAAAGCAATTAACAAAAAGGGATTAATTCAAACTAGTTATTTTCATCTATTATTTTGAATTCTTTTAATTCAAACTGAATTATTTCATTCAGTGTTATTCCTTGTTCTTTCAAATATTCAACAGTATTTTTACTTAATTTTGCATTTAATTCATCCAATTGAAATTCACATGCAACACCCTTCTCTATTTCATTTACATTTACATTTTTTGAAAGTTCTAATCCCTCAAGAATTGTAGTTCCTGCAATTTGCTCATAAAGTTGAATATCCACTTTCTTATCATTTTCATTAAACTCCAAAATATACCCCGTTGCTGTATGTGTTTTTGGTTTACCAAATTTTGGTGCATTTAATTCAGCATCAATTTCTTTTGGAATTTCATCTTTCTTTTTAGCCATTTTTAAATCAGTGATTATAACGCTTCTTTTTCTTTTTTACTTTTTTGCCACCAATCAAGG
>CAYVQV010000216.1:0-1074 GCA_964454035.1 uncultured Candidatus Nitrosopelagicus sp.
TTTGCAAGAATAATGAGTTTAAAGGATGGTTTAAAAAAAATGAGCAAATCAGATCCTTCAGATCTAAGTAGAATAAATTTAAATGATAATAAAGATTTAATTATAAATAAAATTAAAAAAGCAAAAACTGATACTTTACCGATGCCATCACCAAATGAAGATTTAAAAAAAAGACCAGAAGTTCAAAATTTATTAGGGATTTATTCAAGTATATCAAATGAAAGTATTGATAAAATTAAAAGTGAATTCGAAGGAAAAAATTTTTCTATTTTTAAAGATAAATTGTCAGAACTATTAGCTGGTAAAATTGATCCTATAGGAAAAAAAATTAAGGATTTATTAAAAGATGAAAAATATTTAGATCAAATTCTTGAGAATGGGGCTCAAAAAGCAGACAACCTAGCGTCGAAAAAAATTAATAAAATTAAAGATTTGATTGGTTTTTAGAAGTATTTTAAATAATTACTTTAACTTTTAATTTTAACAATTATATCTATCTTATGTTTATTCAAACTCAGCCAACACCAAATCCTAACGCACTTAAATTTGTGCCAGGCAGAACTGTGTCAAACTGTGGTTCACATGAAATAACTAAAAAAGATAATATTGATAATGATTTGGTTAGAAATATTCTTTCTATAAATGGTGTTATAGGAGTATTTTTAGGTAAAGACTTTATTTCAGTTAATAAAGATCAAAGTATTGATTGGGAAGATATAAAACACATAACAATTTCACTAATTAATGAATTTTATCAATCAGGAAATAAGTTTGTTATTGATAAAGATATTTATGAAGTTAAAGCGGAAGAAAATTTATTGGAAGTAGAAAAACAAATAATAAAAATTTTAGATACAAAAATTAAGCCAGCAGTTGCTAAAGATGGAGGTGATATAAAATTCAAGGAATTTAAGAATGGAGTTGTTACAGTTCAACTTCAAGGTAGTTGTTCAGGATGTCCTAGCTCTACAATGACACTTAAACAAGGAGTACAAAATTTGTTATGTCACTATATTCCTGATGTTAAAGAGGTTATAGCAATTCAAGAATAAAATTATGGGTAATAAAAAAAAT
>CAYVQV010000217.1:0-1074 GCA_964454035.1 uncultured Candidatus Nitrosopelagicus sp.
TTTCAGAGTTTTCTTGATTCATTATATTTTTCTCATCTATTTTTTAATAAATTAACTATTGCATTACCTATACGTTCAGAAGCACATCCATCTAACTTATAAAAAAACTCTTCAATGAAACTATCAATTTTTTCATTCGTGATAGGATTGGAATTAGAGATTTTTTCTATTAAAGGTATAATCATGGATTTATTTTTACATTCCAAGACTACACCTTTTTCTTGAAATAGATCATTCTCAAGATTATAAAAATTACATACAATTACTGGTTTTTTATATGCAAGTGCATAAACAAGTGATGATGAACCTGAATATGCAATTATAATATCAGAATTTTTTATAAATTCTGCCACGTCACCGTCTTTGAAAATACCAATTGATTCATCAATTGGATGGATTAATTTTTGATAGTCTGTAATGAGTTCGCTTGATGGATGGATTTTTACTGTTAATGACATTTTATTCTTGTGCATAGAAATTTCATTGACAACATCAGTTACTAATGAATCTCTTTGCTCTCTTGTCCAAAAACCATGTTCGTACATTGCATGAGTTAATAAAAGAATTCGAGTTTTTTCTTTTACTTTTGGTTTAATTTCATTTTTTTCTAATCTCTCAAAAATATCATCATACATTGGTATTCCTGTTGGAATCAATGTTGTTTCATCAAATCCATTTTTGATTAATGTATTAACAAGTTTTTTTGTTTCCACAAAATGAAGATCCACTGAAAATTTTGGATTATATAGATTAGTGTAAACAGATAGATGATAGTACATATGAGAAAGAAAACTATAGATTATTGTTGAAAGTTTAATCTTAATAGCTAATTGAGTTTTTAATACAAAGTTATACTTGAAAAGAAAAAATTTTCCTCTTCTCATAAACTTCTTATTTTTTTCGTCAACATCAGTAGGAACAGAACTGTCGAAAAAACTTTTCATATATGATTTAGCCAACTCAAATTTACTAGTTTGCTTCATGAATTCAGTTACTAATTCACCTACTACTGGAATTTTCATGTGTTTTCCTGCAATTGATAAAGCATAATCTGGTAGATTTAATGTAGGTGCA
>CAYVQV010000218.1:0-1069 GCA_964454035.1 uncultured Candidatus Nitrosopelagicus sp.
TCCACGTGCTATAGAGATATGGATCACCAACTGTTAGATAAACAACATTTTTTCCGGACAAAACTTTTTCTGCCATGATTTTTGAATTTTCTTTCCAGTGTGCCTCAAGAATAACTTTATCTTTGGTCATTGGAAAAATTAGTTTTACAATTTCTTGATTTTTTGATTTGTCAATTAATGATTCAACAACTGACAGAGCTATACTAGGTCTATCCTCTGCTGATGCAGGGCACATTATTGTATCAGCATTTTGAATAGCTTTTACTGCTTTTACAGTAAGTAAATCTGGATCTCCAGGACCGACACCAATTCCAACTAATTCAGGCATAAAAAAATACAATTATGCCCAATTAAAAATCTAGGCTAGATTTTTGTTGCAGAGATCACAGTTACAGGGTTTCTTGATAACATCATGGTTCCAGTTGAAGTTTTTCGACTTTTTCCAATAGTTATCTGTGTTATATCTATTGAATCGAATTTTAATTTCTCAATAGTTTGTAATACAGAATATAGAGTTTCTATTAGAATTACACCAATGACTATTCTTCCACCTGATTTTAGCTTATTTTCACATAGCTCAACAATATCTTTTGTGTCACCACCGGTTCCACCAATAAAAATTGCATCTGCTTCAGGTAATTCAGAAATCTTCTCTTTAGCATTACCAAAAATTACTGTTGAATTGGTAACTTGAAATTTTTCTAAATTAGTTTTTGTTAATTCAATTGCGTTTGGATCATGATCAATTGCAATTACTTTGCCAGTAGATTCAACTTGTAATCCTGCTTCTACTGTAATTGAACCACTACCACAACCTATATCAAAAACTGTTTGTCCTGATGATAATCTTGCTTTGCTAATTTGAACTACCCTAACTTCTTCCTTTGTTATAGGTACTGATTCAGTTCTTTCAAATTCTTTATCTGGGATTCCAGGAGTTTTAAATTTCCACATTTGATCACAGATGAATTATGGGAATGGTATTACGCCACCAGTGTCTCCTACGTTAACTAGTGTGTATGACATTATCCAAAAGAACAAATAAAGAAATACAAAACTTCCGATTCCT
>CAYVQV010000219.1:0-1047 GCA_964454035.1 uncultured Candidatus Nitrosopelagicus sp.
CATCAACTACACGTTGAGAACCACCACGTATCAATAATGTTACAGATTGTGGATTCTTACAACCCTCAATGAAAACCCATTTGTCAGATTCAACTTTCTTTTGTTGAACCAAGTTAGCTGCTCCTAGATCTTTTTCAGAAATATCTTCAATGTTTGAAGTAATACGTGCACCTGTTGCTTTTGCAAGTTTAGTCATATCACTTTCTTTTACACGTCTAACTGCCAAGATTCCATGCTTTGACAAAAAGTGTTGTGCCATGTCATCAATTCCTTTTTGACAGATTACAACATTGGCTCCAATTGAATGAATTTTATCCACCATGGTTTTTATCATTCTATTTTCTTCTTCTAGAAACATTTGCATTTGTGTTGGATCATTAATTCTAATTTCTGCACTCATCTCTGTTTTTTCAATTTCCATTGCAGTATTCAATAATGCAATTTTAGCTTGTTGAATTTTTGTTGGCATTCCAGAATGAACTACTTCTTTATCCAAAACAATTCCTTTGATTAAGGTAGTATCTTGAATTGAACCACCAGCCTTTTTCTCAACTTTAAGGTTATCAAGATCTACAGACGGTTTAGCATTAGTTGTTTCTGTTATGTTCATAATTGCGTCAACAACAATTTTTGAGAGAGATTCACTATCTTCAGAAATTAATTTTGATTCCATACTAGTACTTGATATTTTTAACAAAGTTTCTCTATCATTAGGAGTTACTTTTTTTGAAATTTCAGACAATATTTCTAGTGCTTTTTCAGATGCTGCTTGAAAGCCTTCTATAATGACAGAAGAATGAACATCTTTTTTGAGTAATTCTTCTGCTTTAGCCAATAATGTTCCAGCAAATATAACAGACGAAGTAGTTCCATCTCCAACTTCAGTATCAATTGTTTTAGAAATTTCAATCATCATTTTAGCAGCTGGGTGTTGTGCATCAATTTCTTTTAGAATTGTTGCACCATCATTTGTAATTGTAACGTCACCTAAGGAATCAACAAGCATTTTGTCAAGTCCACGTGGACCTAAACTTGATTTTACAATAT
>CAYVQV010000220.1:0-1045 GCA_964454035.1 uncultured Candidatus Nitrosopelagicus sp.
CTTACTGGACCCATTTCACTATCTGGATCCATAGGTGCTCCAATTTTAATTTTTTCAGCTCTTGAAGCAAGTTTATCTAGAAATTCATTATAAATTTTGTCTTGTAAATACAATCTTGATCCTGCAATACAGCTTTGGCCACTTGCGCCAAAAATCCCAGCAGTAATTCCATTAATAGCATTTTCTTGATTAGCATCATTAAAAACAGCTACGGGGCTCTTACCTCCAAGCTCTAAACTAACTTCAGATAAATTTTCAGCAGAATTTCTAATTATATGTCTTGCTGTTTCAGGCCCTCCTGTAAAAGCTACTTTTTCTACTAAATTATGAGTAGTTAATGCTTTTCCACAGGGGTCTCCGAAGCCAGTTAAAACATTTACAACACCTTTAGGAATTCCTGTTTCTTCAACTAGTTTTGCAAATTCAAATAAAACTGCTGGTGCCAATTCTGAAGATTTAATTACAATAGTATTTCCCATAGCTAAAGCAGGAGCTAATTTTGTTACGGTTAGCAACATTTGTGAATTCCAGGGAATTATTGCTGCGATAACACCAATAGGTATTCTAGTTGTTATGGCTTGAACATTTGGTTTGTCTATTGGTAAAACTGTTCCTTCAACTTTATCAGCTAAACCTGCATAATAATCATAATATTCTGCAATGTAGTTTGCTTGTTTTTTTGTTTCTCTAAAAAGTTTTCCAGTATCAATAGTTTCTATTTTTCCTAACAGCTCAGCATTTTCTCTAAGTTTGTTACCAATAGCTCTTAAAAACTTCCCTCTTTCTCTTGGCAATAATTGTGACCATTCTCCCTCAAAAGCTTTTTGAGCAGCTTGCACTGCTTTATCAACATCATTTGCACTTGCTTCAGGGACTATTGCCCAAGGTTTATTATTTTCTGGATTTAAAGTTTCAAATGTTTTTTTAGTATCTGAGCTTACCCACTCACCATTAATAAACATTTTATATTCTTTTAATTTAGTCATTTTCAATAAATTCTTTAATTGTTTTATTTACATCATCCGCACATTCAATACCACACAGA
>CAYVQV010000221.1:0-1039 GCA_964454035.1 uncultured Candidatus Nitrosopelagicus sp.
CAGTGTAGAAGATGTCAGCTAATGGTGCACGATTTAACGCCATATTTCGACCAGCGGTACCCATCACAGAACGATATTTTTTGTAACTCTCAACTAATTCTTCTTCTGTAATTGATGTAGGTTTATCTTTTAATTTTGTATCAAGGTATTGTCCAATTCTTGCCTGCTTGAATCCTTCTTCAAACTCTTTTAGGACATCCTCACCACCTTTTGAGATTTTTTCTCTAGCAAGTTTTAGAATATACGGATTCATTAATTTGTAATCATCAAGATATTCTAAATCTTCATCTTTGTCAACAATTCTATCCATTGGTTCACTAAGATCTATTGCAATTATGTGACCATCTACAATATCCTCGCGCATGTTAGTACTTGGATCATCTTTAAAGTAATCAGTTGATGCATCAAAAAGACCATTGAATACAGGAAATGTCATTTTTACAAAATTTGAATTTAAAATTCTAAGAACTCTATCATGTAATGTGTCAAAATTTTCTAGTTTAGATTTGATAGGATCAATTTCAGAAGCATTTAAGATTATTTCTGTAGAACCGACCTCCTCTGCAAATTTTTGTTGTGTTGTGTTTGGAGATTCATCAGAGTTTATTTGATTAAATAGATTTTTTGCAAATCTCTTAGCAAAGTCAGGAAATGTAGTTTCTGCTTCTTCTTTATAATGATTAAACTGTTTGAATCCTTTTGATTTGAATAAACCTTGTTTTATAATTTGTTTTCCAGGTTTTGTTGCCATCAAAGCACTTTTACTAAAAATTGATTCGTCTTTTCCACTCACAAAATGTTATTAACAAATTGCTATTTATGCGTTCAAAAAACTAAATCACATTCGTCTAAACTCTGCAGCACCTTTTTCTGTGATTTTTAGTTGAATTGATTTTCCAAAAGGACTACTTTTTTCTACAGGCATCATGAGGCGCTTTTTCTCAAAATCTTGTAAAATAGTATCTAAATTATTTGTTGAAAGATTTGCCCTCTTTTGAAGTTCTTCAAATTTTGAAATATTTGTCATTAGTAAACCAAG
>CAYVQV010000222.1:0-1036 GCA_964454035.1 uncultured Candidatus Nitrosopelagicus sp.
CAGTTTGGTAGTGTGATGGGTGATCATTGGGATGAAGTTTTTTCAGAAATTAATAGTGGTATTGAAAAATTTATGGAACGTAAGGGATATGCAACAATAGGTGAAATGATTGGAAGAGCAAAGAGATCCTAATCATCCACACATTTGTACAATTGAAAGAGTTGTTGATGAAACTCCAACTGTGAGAACATTATATTTTCATGATCCAGTACTTACTAACGTTCTTCCTGGTCAGTTTGCAATGGTTTGGATTCCTGGCGTTAATGAATTACCAATGAGTGTTATGATTTCAGAAAAAATGAATGAGGCTGGATTCACAGTAAGAAAACGTGGAGAATCCTCTACAGCATTATACAATCTTAAAGTTGGAGACAAAATTGGAATTAGAGGTCCATATGGTAATTCTTTTAAAATTACAAATGGAAAAATTCTATTAATTGGAGGTGGAACTGGCTTAGTTCCTTTAATGAGATTGATAAAATACTCAAATCCAGATTGGACTACTAATCAAATGACTGTCTTAATGGGTTCTAAAACAAAAGAAGAAGTATTCTTTGAAGATATAGCAAACAAAATGGTAAAACATCAAGAATCTTATGAAATTATTCCTGTCACTGAAGATGGTAGTTATGGTGAAAAGGGATATGTCACTGACGTCTTGGAAAAACTTTTGGAAGAAAATACCTATGATGCAATCTATACCTGCGGTCCTGAATTGATGATGTATAAAGTAGTCAAACTTGCCAACGAAAAAGGAATTTTTGTTCAAGCCAGCTTGGAACGTATGATGAAGTGTGGTGTAGGCATCTGTGGCAGTTGCTGTGTGAATCAGGACCTAGTATGCCGTGATGGAACAGTTTTTGATGGTCAACATTTAGCCAAAAACAGTGAATTTGGACATTTTGAGAGAACAAAATCTGGAATACTCGAGAAAATCTAGTTTTGTAATACCAGCAAGGTTTAAAATTAATGCTTTAGGCAATGCGTTTAGATAGAAAAATGGGAACACCAAAAATTGTCTTAACTGCTGATAGAA
>CAYVQV010000223.1:0-1030 GCA_964454035.1 uncultured Candidatus Nitrosopelagicus sp.
TAGTATGCATACTGTTCATACTATGAAAAACATGATGAGATTACGTGTACATATTGCCCCAGTAGGCTTTGAAATTGACAGAATTATTATTCCTGCAAAAAAAATGAGGGCAGACAAGGTTTACCTTATCGGTCACAGCAACTTGTCTGAGGATAAAGCAAGGCCATTTTTAGATAAAATTAGAAAAACTCTGGAAAAAAGAGATGTAGAGGTAAAAGAGGCAACTGCAGACAGATATCGACTTTTTGACATTGTTAAAACTGTAAAAGAAATAATTCTTGAAGAAAAGGAACATGACATTTACCTAAACGTTGCATGTGGTTCAAAAATTCATGCAGTTGGAATGATGATGGCAACTATGATTTTTGATGACAGATCAAATCTTCATCCATTTTATGCACAGGCCAAAGACTATCATCACACCAAGGTTTCAGAACCACAAACATCAGGAATTGAGAAAATACATGACTTGCCTACATTTCGAGTTCAAACTCCTGATCCAAAACATCTTGCAGCATTAAAAATTCTAGTTGAACACAAAGGAAAGATGAAGAAAAAAGAGATGGCCGAAATTGCCGAAGAACAAAAACTAATCATAATCAACGCAAATCCTGATAATCACTCTCAGGCAAGATTTGCAAGTCTTGATAAAAACATTATTGCTCCACTTGAAAACAAATGGGAATACATTACAACAGAAAAGGTTGGCAGAAATAGATTCATTCATCTTACTGATGAAGGCAGATGGGCATCTGAATTTTTGATTTAGGAATAATTTTGCAAATTGATTAAAATTAATAGAGAAAACAACGTGACACTACTTTCTGCAGCAGTAACTGATTTTACAGATTCAATGGGTTACTGTGAATATAAAATTCCTTTATCTATTCAGGGAGTAAAACCAAAGCCCTCTAAATCATTAATGATGGGAACCAAAGCACATGTAGCAGAAGAAAAGTATGAACAAGAACATGCAGAATTAGAACCAGTTACAATTCAGGAAATCAAGGATGAGAAAAAAGACATTGAA
>CAYVQV010000224.1:0-1029 GCA_964454035.1 uncultured Candidatus Nitrosopelagicus sp.
TTTTCAAAAAAGTTTGTATTAACTTTGTATAAGAGATGTTTCATTTTCCACTAATTGTTGTATGAATATGCCTATAGATTAGGTGTTTCATACAAAGTTTGTATCAGAAGATTATATAATACATTCAAGTATTGGATTTATTTGGAGAACATAAAAATGCATAAAATACTGGCAATATTGCTGATACTGCCATCATTAGGTTTTAGTTCCAACACACTGACAAAATTTGATCTAGATCAAAACTCCAAAACGATTGTAAAAACCAATAACTTCGACTTAGGAGAAGTTTTAAACCATAGTTACTTCTTTGAAGAAGCTAACAAGGATCAAAGTTATTCTTTATACATACCTAATTCTTACGATAACTCTAAAAGTTATCCTCTTATTATTCTTCTTCATGGACTTGGAAGTAATCCTAATCAAATCATCAACTATAAGGGAATTATTACTGAAGCGGAAAATCGTGGCTACATTTTAGCTGCTCCCTATGGATACAACGAACGTGGATGGTATGGAAGTCGTGGAAAAGGTAAAGATGGAATTGGCTTTGGTAAGGATAATGATCCAGACAATCTTGGAGAGTTAAGTGAGAAGGATGTTCTAAATGTTTTAAAAATTATGAAAAAGGAATTTTCAGTTAATCCTAACCGAATTTACCTTCTTGGTCATTCTATGGGAGGTGCAGGTGCTTTACATTTAGCTTCAACCTACCCTAATGAATGGGCCGGCCTAGCCTGTTTAGCACCAGCTTTTCAATCATATCAAGGAAGCTATTCAAACTTGCAAAATCTAAAACATCTTCCTGTATACGTAGTTACTGGAGACAAAGATCGTCTTGTTCCTGTCAGAACAGTTAGGCCGTGGATTAAAGAAATGAAAATGCTCAACATGAATGTGCAATACAACGAGATTAAGGGTGGAAACCATTTTCGAACTATTGCACGTAATCCAGATATGATTTCAGAGATTTTTGACTTCTTCGATGAACACCAAGAAAGATGAGCGGCGGGCATTAAAACCATCCACCAG
>CAYVQV010000225.1:0-1024 GCA_964454035.1 uncultured Candidatus Nitrosopelagicus sp.
CCAAGTCTGAAAAACTCTGAATCCGAAAATTCTTTATGAAACTCGTTTAGCATTTTAGCCATTTCATCTCCAGCATCAACCATATTCCATTGAATACCCATTATTCCATCAGTTAAGGAAAGTCTAGCATTTTTTAGAACAGGTTCTTCTGAGATCTTTTCACTAGCATCAAATGAATCAGCATATCGCTTTATAGCAACTACGATAGTATTCAGATTTACAGAGTTTCCAAGAGTCTTTTCAACATCAGATTGGATCTTTACAGCCAAAGCAGTATAATTGATAACATCCATCTTCATGCACTCGTAAATTGAACGATTCCTTGTAATTATTTCACGCACAACTTCAGGTACAGAAACTCCAGTAGTTCTCATATCAATATAATACCTATGACATATATAATAACATTATGTAATTAAACATGAATTATGTAAGTTTATTCATGAATAAAGAATAAAGTATATATAATGTCATACCTATTACATTATACAGGTAAATATGACAATGTTCAACGACGAATTCAATAGAATCTTCAAACAGATGTCTAGTTCCTTTGGGAATCTTGACGATGTTTTTGAGATGCTAAAAAGTTCAAACGGACTATCTGAACCAATCTATTTCGGTTATACCATGACCGTTGGACCAGATGGAAAACCCGTTATCCAAGAGTACGGAAATGTCAAACCAGACACTTTACCTACCACAGATTCTTGTGGATGTGCCAACCACACACAAGAATCTATTGCAGAAAAAAGAGAACCTCTGATAGACACATTGGTTGACGAGAAAGAGCAAACGCTCAAGATTGTTGCTGAGATGCCAGGTGTTGAAAAGACCGATGTAAAAGTCGTTGTGGATGAAGATATTATTCACATCGATGCTGAACATGGAGAAAAGAACTATCATGTGAATATCCCAATTCAGCACAAGGTCGAATCAGACTCTCCAAAAGCCACTTACACAAATGGTATCCTTGAACTAACCTTCAATCTGGACACCAAACCAAAGGGCAAATCTGTAAACG
>CAYVQV010000226.1:0-1011 GCA_964454035.1 uncultured Candidatus Nitrosopelagicus sp.
TTGAACATGCAGACATCAGAAAATCATTGTTAAATATGAAGTCAATTATTGAAGGTGAAAGAGCTCTTTGTTTTTGGTTGTCTCAGCAAACAGAAGTAAGTCTTTATCATACAGATGAAAAGATTAGACAAGAGGCATCAGATTTAGTTTCTTTAATAACTCCCGTTGTTAAGGCTTTATTTACAGATATGGGTATGGAAATTACTAGTGATGCAATGCAAATTTATGGAGGATATGGATATACTAAAGATCAAGGGATAGAACAATTATATAGAGACAATAGAATTACACCAATTTATGAGGGAACAAATTCCGTTCAAGCAATTGACTTAGTTTTTAGAAAGTTAGTAAATAAAAATGGAGATATAATTGATAAATATATTTCTTTAATTAAAAAAGATATTCTCATTAAGGAAGAAAAAATTAATCCATTTGTTAAAAAATTAAATGAAAATATAGAAATTTTATTTAAATTTACTAACTGGGTTAAAGAAAAAACAAAAAATTCAAAAGATGATGTAAGTGCTGCCTGTAATGATTATTTAAAAGTCCTTGGTTTAGTAGCTACAGCACATGCCTGGGTTAAAGTTTTAGAAGTTAGTTTTAAGGATTATGAAAATAATAAAAAATTTTATGAAGAAAAAATTCAAACTGCAAATTTTTTTTTTAATAGAGTACTTCCAAGAATAGAGAGTTATTATTTGACAGCAACCAGTGGAAGTAAATATATTATGGATTTTAAATTTAATTAATATGAGCCATTACGATACAAATTTAGATAAAAACGATGCTAACTATGTGCCATTATCTCCACTGTCTTTTTTAGAAAGAACAAAGGATATTTATCCAAATTATGAAGCTATAGTTTATGAAAGTAGGTCATATACTTGGGCTGAGGTTTATAAAAGATGTGTAAAATTTGCCAGCGCTCTTGAAAAGATTGGAGTAAAAACTAAAGATACCGTTTCTATAATGGCATTTAATACACCTGAAATATTTGAGGCACATTAT
>CAYVQV010000227.1:0-1011 GCA_964454035.1 uncultured Candidatus Nitrosopelagicus sp.
CATCATATGTGTATAATGGCTGCTCAAATGAAGTACCAACAAAACTTTGTGCAGCTGTATTGTAAACCTCATCAGGATCTGATGCCTTTAAAATTTCAGAAATTGAACCAGTATCAAGTAAATCATAAGGAATTAATTTTATTTTATTATGAATTTGTAAATTGTGTAGACGCCAATAATTTGGTGTGCTAATACTTCTATGTCCACCATAAACTTTGTATCCTTTAGCTAAAAGTAATTTTGCTAAGTATGCACCATCTTGACCAGTAATACCTGTAATCAGAGCTTTTTTCATTGTTAAACTACAGATTTTTGTGGAATTATTAAAGTCTACGTGGGATTGATACGAGTCTAAAGATGAAACTTTGCTTTATATAAACAAAAAATGTAAACTGATTCGAGAATAAAAGTTATGAAAATTAGTTTATGTATTGACTATGGATTACATGCGTCAAGTTTGACTTTGATTACTCAGAAGTTGTATCATGAACTAGCAAAAAAAATGAATGATAATAAAACATTTACAATTGCAGCAACAATGCAAGCATCTAATGGGATAGGCGATGTAAACCAGCATTATGATTGTGTTAGTGTTCCTAACATGGGTGGTTATCAGTTCCCACATAGGACAGTTCTTTCAAGCAAAAATCCCTTTATTGGAATTGTTGGAATTGATGAAGTTGTATTAGGCGAGAAAGTTTTTCGAAGTAATGCTTTATGGAAACGAAACAAGCCTTTAATCGAAGAACAAGTAAACAAGTGGAAAACACAAAATCATTTAGTTCCACATATTCATACGTCTACAATTTCTGATAAAGAACAGATCATTGAAAATTTTAATGTTCCAGAAGAAAAAATTGATGTAATTCCATATGGTGTAGACCATGACAAATTTAGGCTACCTGAAGATAAAGAATCAACAAGAAACAAAATATGTCATCACTATTACCTAAAAGAGGGACCATATTTTGTTCACGTTAGTGAACGAAATTGGGCTAGAAAGAATACTTT
>CAYVQV010000228.1:0-1005 GCA_964454035.1 uncultured Candidatus Nitrosopelagicus sp.
CTCCTCGTTCTGGTACTGCTGATAATCCTGTTGGAGGACCTCCTTCAGTTATGGGTACGCCTGAAGCATTTAGTCAACCTGGAACACTTCCTACCCCTGATTCCTCATTACTTCCTCCACGACAAAGTGGTGGAAATTGTACTTCATGTGGTTTAGGACTAAGACTAAATGCTAAGTTCTGCACAAAGTGTGGTTCAAAACAATAATTTTTAATTTAGGTTAGTTCCGCAATCTCTACAAAATTTTGCAGTTGTTGAATTTTTTGCACCACATTCTGAACAAAACTGTTCTTCACCAGATGATTCAGAATTTGCACTTCCATACATTCCAGAACCTAAAACAGCTCCTGTTGGAACATAATTATCATCATCAATAATTTCTACTGGCGCATAGTCTTTTTCTTCAACGTATGTGTATAATCTTGGAATACTTTCTTCTTGTTTTGTAGGATCTGGAACCATATCTCCTAACCAAAATGAAAATCTCATTAAGGTGAGCTCTGGTGTTGAAAATGCTAGTGTATGTGCTGACATGTAATCATTGGCTGCTTGTTTACCATTGAATACTTTCATGATGAAATGATCATTTTTCACTGTATAATGTTTTCGTGAAGTGGACCGAGAGGGAATCGAACCCTCGACATCCACGTTGCGAACGTGGCGCTATACCCCTAAGCCATCGGCCCTAATAATTGCACTTTTTTACAACGTATATTCATTTTTACTCTAGTAATACATCTGAAAACTTAGGTACAGATAATGACTTATGATTTAATCATTACAGATTCACATGTGATGACTCCAAATGGTATGGTTGAAAAAAACATCGTCATCGAAGATGGAAAAATCAAATTAATTACTAATGATACCCCTAACTGTGATAAAAAAATCAATGGTTCTGGTTTAGTTAGTATTCCTGGCTTAATTGATACTCATGTTCATTATGGTGTTTATTCTCCTATTGATCAGGCTGCAACAACTGAATCACATGCTGCTGCAATAGGTG
>CAYVQV010000229.1:0-1005 GCA_964454035.1 uncultured Candidatus Nitrosopelagicus sp.
GTGCCGCTCCTTCACCGGGCGCATCGCCGAGGTCGACCCGCGTTGCGGTATCGCTTCGGGCGCCTATTGCACCGATGGGGTCTCGCCAGCGACGGATTCTTAGAAGGTTTACGCGACAAATACGGCAGTGCCGACTATCGAGCTGCGTCGGGCGTGATGCGTGACATTTTGGTGACCGTCGTCAACGAATCTTATGAACAGCAACTGCGGTCTATATCGGCTCCAGTGGACCTTGTATGGGGTGACGGCGATGATGCCGCCCCGCCCGAAATCGCAGCGAGAGCCGAAGCTCTGCTGGCAGATGCCAGGTTGACGCTCTTGGGTGGTATCGACCACTTTGTCCCAACCACAGCTCCGTTCGCCTTGCGTGAAGCAATCGATCGCCGTTTGGGTGCCCTCTCGTGACTATGACAGACGGCTATCTGGTGGCCTGTTTCGCGGCTTCGTTGTTCTCAAGTACGCGTTGGCTTCGAGTTGCGCAACGAGAGCATTATCTTGCCTGGTCCGCGTCACGTTTTGCTGCTCGCTGGTGGAGGTTGGGAATTATCAACCCGCTGCTGTTTGTAATGACAGCAGCGGTTGTCGTTGCATCTGCTTGGTTTCCATTCGCCTGTCTCGCTGCAGCATTGGTCGTGTGTGTCGGACCGTTAGGCCTGGGAATCAAAGGTCGCACTAGTTCTCTGGCTTGGACCCGCAGACTTCGTACCGTGGCCGCTGCAATGGTGCTCTTTGCCGTTGTCTTGTTTCTAGCGCTACGACAGTTAGGTGCCAGGTCAGTCGGTTACGCCGTCGTCGTGGTCCTCGTTCCGGCCTTGATCGATGTTGCTTTAGTTGTGTTGAAACCAGTCGAACAAAGATTTGCCCGAAAGTATGTGACGCAGGCAGCGAACACTTTGGAGCGCATCAATCCAATTCGCGTCGCGATCACTGGTTCTTACGGCAAGACCACGATTAAGGGATATGTCCGTCATCTTTTGTCTGAAACCCGCAGTGTTGTAGCTAGCC
>CAYVQV010000230.1:0-1001 GCA_964454035.1 uncultured Candidatus Nitrosopelagicus sp.
GTCTTATAAAGTACTCATATTTTTCCCACAAATTTGAAGGCCACATAAAAGTTTTATAATAAAAACCTGCAGGTATAAAAGGTGACAATAGGTTATTTATTCCTCCTATATCAAAATTAACACTTGGCCAACAGTTTTGACTAGAAGTCTCTAAGCCTTCATAAATTTCAATTTCTGTAGCTCTTACATTTGGTTCAGTTAGAGCTTTATCATTACCTACCTGAATTATAGCGTTAGGCTCTTCAGATCCAGCAGCCATTATTCCTCTAGGTCTATGATATTTAAAACTTCTTCCAACTAAATGAATATTATTAGATAATAAAGCTGAAGCTAAAGTATCTCCTTTAAACCCATAATAAGTTTTACCATTAAACTTAAATGAAACTCTTGTTGTTTCATCAATATATTCACTTGATTTAATTCTTAAAGATTCTGACATATTTATTCTTTAGGTGGTTTTTCACCCATTTTATAAACTAAATGAATTTTATCATTTGAAGTATCTCTAACCATGTTAAACCATTTTCTACATCCATGAGCATGGTTCCATCTTTCATACTGAACACCTTTAATATTTTTTCTCATAAATAAATATTCTGCCCATTGATCATCGCTAAGTTCTGTTGGTTGTTTAGGTCTTTCAATATGAGCTTCGCCACCAGCTTTAAATTCGCTTTGATCTCTTTCTCCACAATAAGGACAATTTATTATAAACATTTAATGAGCCACTGCTGCAGCGCCATGTTCATCAACAAGGTCACCACTTACAAATCTATTTAAATTAAAAGCTGTATTTAATTTATGAGGTTCATCATTAGCTATTGTATGAGCAAATAAATCACCAGAACCAGGTGTTGCCTTAAAACCTCCAGTACCCCAACCACAATTAAAATATAAACCTTTAATAGAAGTTTTGCTTAATATAGGACTAGCATCAGGACATATGTCAACGATACCACCCCATTGTCTTAACATTTTCATTCGACTAAATATTGGATAAA